>DGSY01000187.1 GCA_002394125.1 Ruminococcus sp. UBA4350 | reverse complement strand
GGGCCGAGAATGGTTGGCGGTTACAGATCGTCCGCTGTGATGAGCTTTGCAACAAACTGCAAAACCTTTCCGGCATCGTCGGCGTCGATCTTTCCGTTATGTGTCACATCAGCATTGATCTTGCCCTGCGCATGGATGACAGCCGTATCATCCTCCGCACCGTAGCGGCAGATCAGCACTGCATCGGAAACATCGGCCACGCCGCTTTCATCGGCATCGCCCCAGACCGTCTTTGCGGGCGTGATCTCCGTTTCCGTGGTCGTTGTACCGGTCACTGCTTCCGTTGTTGTACCGGTCACTGCTTCCGTTGTTGTCGTGGTCACTGCGGCCGTTGTTGTCACGGTCGTTGTCGTGGTGACGGCCGGCGTCTCCGCCTGAAGCAGAACGGTATAGTTGATGCAGTTGCCGTTCATGTTGTTCGTGCCGAGCAGCACCTTTTCACCGGCACGGAATGCCTTTGTATAGACGGAGAATGTGACATCATTGCTGGACGCGGCAGTCTCGGCGGTCTTGGTGTATGCCGCAAGCCATTCGGGGGTATTGCCCGCCGCTTCGACGCGCTGATCGAGCAGGATATTCACGGAGCAGTCTGCGGCGGTCTCGAACGAGCCGTAATCCGTAAAGACATTCTTCGCATTGCAGGCGGTCATGATCTGCTCTGCACCGGCAAGGCGCTCCGGCAGCGATGTGAATGTGAAATCGCGGTCGCCGTAGATGCCGGAGCCGGTCTGTGCGCCGTCCGCCGGAACCCATTCCTGCGGGTATGCATCCGCCGAAACCTGCAAATCACGGAACAGTCTGCCGTTGACAGGGATCGCATCATGCCCGAATACGAAGTGATCAACATTGAGCAGATAGCCCTCACCGCCGGTGAATTTCAGATAGACATTATGCTGACCTTTGATCTCCGGAATATTCCATGTGACATCCTGATAATCGGAGAAGCCGGTTGTGCCGCGGAAGCTGACCGATGCAGCAGGCGAACCGGAAAGCCCGTCGAGATAAAGCTCGATGCCTGCGGGATTGCCGGAGACCGATGCAGTCAGCGCGCGCGCGCCGTCCCCGAAATCGACCGCACGGTAAAGCAGATAGCCGCCGTTTGTCACATAGCCGACATTCTGTCCGCCGGATGCATTTGCATTGTCCTCTGCACGCGGCCCCTCTGCGGCAGCAAAGCTCTCCGCCTCGATCGTTTCAAATGCGGAGACCGGATCAATCGGCGTACCGTTTTCCGGCGACAGCGAGACAACGCCCGCCGGGAATGCGCCGACCGTCAGATCGTTGATGTAATATTCGATATTCATGTAGCCCTGCCCGCAGTAGTCGCCCTTGTAATCGGTCGGATCGGCGGGATTGAGGCCGCGTGTCAGCTCCCAGTTGTCATCCATGCCGTCGTTGTCGGCATCAGTGATCGTCTTTTTCGTGACGGCGGCGGGATAGGAATAGGTCACGCCGCACTTGATGCTGTATTTGTTGAGATCGGTCACGGATGCGTCATATTCCGATGTGCCGCTGCATGAGCCGGTGCCGTTTTTCGTTTCCTCGGCGCACTGCCGGTCGATCGCGGTGCGCTGCTCCGGCGTGATGCCGTTTCCGGCGAAGCTGATGACATGATCGTAGGATGCGGCGGCGCTTTCGCAGGTTTTTGCGGTCGAGACATTCTCGCCGTTGTTGATCGTCTCAAAGGGCGATGCGCTGTAGAGGTCATTTTTCGTAATGCCGATCGACTCCTTAACGGTCACGCCTGCCCAGTTGTCATTGGTGATCGCATGGAACGAGCCGTCCTTGTTGATGAGCCGGTTGCCGGCGCAGTAGACCTTGAAATTCTGCGGCTTGGTCGAGCTGTCCACATACATCCAGTGATAGCCGCCGGTCGTGGAATTGCCGGCCTTGAGCGTATTGTTGACATAATTGAGGTGGCCGATCGTGCCGTATGCCGTCTGATAGCCCCAGTCATAGATGATATTATTTGTGAAATCGGCGGTCTGTGTGCCCTCGACCTTTCCGCGGAAATTGCGCGAAACATTGTGGATAATGAGATTGTGGTCGAAGCTGAGATAGCCCTTGCCGAGCATGATGCCGAAGCCGTGCAGACCTTTCTTGTGTCCGCCCCATGAATCGGCGGGGCCGAGAACGGAATACTGCACCGTGTAATTCTGATTCGCGGAATAGAGTCCCCACTGTTCGTCGGTCGTCCAGCCCATTGAGCAGTGGTCGATGATCGAATTGGAGCCCTTTGCGCCGCCCCATGCGTCGTTGCCGGAGCTGGTCGAGGCATAGGGACCCGGACGGGAGCTGATGAACCGGCAGATGATATTGTCGCCGGACATACCCATTTTGTAGTTTTTCAGCGTGATGCCGGAGCCGCCGGGCGCGGTCTGTCCGGCGATCGTGATATTGCTCTGGCAGAGGATATTGCCCTTGAGCTCGATCGTGCCGCTGACATCGAATACAACGATACGGCCGGATTTGCTGACCGCATCGCGGAACGAGCCCTCGCCGCTGTCGTTGAGGTTCGTGACGTGATAGACCTCGCCGCCGCGTCCGCCGGTCGCATACTTTCCGGCACCGGCCGCGCCCGGAAACGCGAGAAGCTGACCGGCCGCTGCTGCGGGCTGTGCTGTCTGCGGCAGCAGACCGTTCACGGCTGAGAACATGATGCTCAGCGCGGCTGCTGCGGATAACCATTTTCTGTGATTGCGATGCATTTATTTTTCCCCCTGAATATATTTCTGCGGCATTTTGCCTGTATATAATGATATCACATATGCCGCGAATCGTCAAGGATAAATCGCGCCGAAAATATGTCAGATTGTATTCCGAACGCAGCTGTGATGAAAATGGAAGTACCCGGCGGCAGTGCCGCAGCCATTTCCTAAAGTTCTCCGGAAGCGAATATAATAGTCAGGTTGTATTCCGAACGAAAATGGAAGTACCCGCTGCAGATCCTCACTGCGTGCGATGTTTCGCACACGGGTCTGAGCGGGTACTGTCGGCATTATATCCGGTGACTGTGAAATCTGTGTGACAATCCGGCTGATTTCACAAACACTTCATCAAATCTTCACTTGCGAAAGGCACGGCCGCCGGCAGTGCCGGAGCCATGCTCTAAAGTTCTCCGGGAACGAACGAAAGCAGAATAAAATGAAAGCCAGACCGTAAAATAGGCGCGATCAGCGCCGGCGGGGAGCCCCCGCTGGCATTTCCTAAAGTTCTCCACACGCGAATGGACGCAGAATGGGATGAAAGCCAGACCAAACAATAGGCACGATCAGTGCCGTAACAGCGACGAAACTGGTATGCTCCGCGAAACGGCGCCGTAGGGAAACGGCTGTCGGCCCTGCCGACTTGCTTTTTATGGGGAATTGTGGTATAATAATGATAACTGCGTTTTGAAAGGAGTTTTCTCACATGAAAGCTGTTATCACTGTCATCGGCCATGATACTGTCGGTATTCTGCATAAAGTCAGCGGCATCTGTGCATCGCGCAATGCAAATGTGCTGGAGGTCACGCAGAGCGTCCTTCAGGATCTCTTTGCCATGTTCATGCTCGTCGATATCCGGAGCCTGAGCTGCGAATTCTCCGAGCTCTCCGATGCGCTCACCGCGCTCGGCAAGGAGCTGGGTCTCTCGATCCACATTATGCACGAAGATATTTTCAACTCCATGCACCGCATCTGATCTGGGAGGAACAATATGCTCAATACCTCTGATATTCTCGAAACCATACGCATGATCCAGGACGAATGCCTCGATATTCGCACGATCACAATGGGCATCTCGCTGCTGGACTGCTGCGCGGAAGATATGCAGACCGTCTGTGACCGCGTCTATGAAAAAATCACACGCCGCGCCGAAAAGCTCGTTGAGACCGGCCGGCAGATCGAGACCGAATACGGCATCCCGATCATCAATAAGCGCATCTCGATCACGCCCGCGGCGATGCTCGTTTCCGCAACACGCGGCGGCGATCCGGTTCTGCTTGCGCGGACGCTCCAGCGTGCCGCCGAAGCGACCGGCGTCAACTTCATCGGCGGCTTTTCCGCACTCGTTCACAAGGGCTTCTCCGCCGGCGATGAAGCACTGATCCGTGCGATCCCGCAGGCACTCGCAGAAACGCAGAATCTCTGCGCCTCTGTCAATGTCGGCTCGACCAAAGCAGGCATCAATATGGATGCCGTCAGGCTCATGGGCGAGATCATCCGCGAATCTGCCGAGCTGACCGCAGATCAGCAGTGCTTCGGCCCGGCAAAGCTCGTTGTGCTCTGCAATGCGCCGGAGGATAATCCGTTCATGGCGGGTGCGTTTCACGGTGTCGGCGAGCCGGACTGTGAGGTTCATGTCGGCGTTTCCGGCCCCGGCGTTGTCCGCGCCGCGATCGAAAAATATCCCGATGCATCCATTGATGAGCTTGCTAATATCATCAAGCGCACCGCATTCAAGATCACCCGCATGGGACAGCTTGTCGGTACGCGAGCCTCACAGATGCTCGGCGTTCCGTTCGGCATCGTCGATCTCTCGCTGGCACCGACACCGGCGGTCGGCGACTCCGTTGCGCATATCCTCGAAGGAATGGGACTTTCCGTCTGCGGTATGCACGGCACGACGGCGGCGCTCGCGCTGCTCAATGATGCCGTAAAGAAGGGCGGCGTCATGGCGTCCTCCAGCGTCGGCGGTCTTTCCGGCGCATTCATTCCCGTTTCCGAGGATGCGGGCATGATCGACGCGGCGAATGCCGGTGTCCTTTCAATCGAAAAGCTCGAAGCGATGACGGCGGTCTGCTCGGTCGGTCTGGATATGATCGTTCTGCCGGGCGATACGCCTGCCTCGACGATCTCCGCGATCATTGCGGATGAAGCCGCGATCGGCATGGTCAACAGCAAAACGACCGCTGTCCGCGTCATTCCTGCGATCGGCAAAAAGGAAGGCGAGCAGCTTGATTTCGGCGGCCTGTTCGGTGTCGGCCCTGTCATGCCGGTGCGGCGTGAGAGTGCGGATAAATTCATCGCGCGCGGCGGCCGGATCCCTGCGCCGATGCAGTCTCTCAAAAACTGATCCTGTGAACGAAAGAGTCATGATATATGATGAGAAAACTAAAATTTGCAGCGCTCATGATACCGGCAGCGGTCATGGCGCTGCTCTGCGGCTGCGGACTCTGGCGGCCGATCGAGCCGATGTTTGAAGACCGCGTCGTTGAACTGCCGCCGGATGCGACCGGCACAACGACGCCTGAAACGACAACGGAGACCACTACGACCACCGATGTCTATACGCCGGATGCCGACGAGGATCTCCGTGAGATGGTCGCATCCATGACGCTCCGGGAACGGATCGGACAGCTGCTTCTCGTGAGCTGCTCGGATGAATTCTCTGCGAAATATGCTGCGGAGCAGGGCGCAGGCGGGCTCTGCCTGTTCGCGCCGGTGTTCCAGTGGAAGTCCGCCGATGATGTCCGCACGATGACTGAAAGCTTCCAGTCCGGCGCGAATATCCCGCTGCTGATCTCCGTGGATGAGGAGGGCGGCACGGTCAACCGCGTCAGTCTGAACGGAAATCTCCGCGAAACGCCCTTTGAATCGCCGCGTGCGCTCAATGAGCAGGGCGGGCTGAAGCGCATCGAAAATGACACAAAGGAGAAGGCGCAGTTCCTGCTTGATCTCGGCATCAATGTCAATCTCGCGCCGGTCTGCGATGTGCCGGAGGCGGAGGGCAACTTCATTTATCCGCGCAGCTACAGCACCGATGCCAAGGAAACGGCTGAATATATCCGCACGGTCATCGGCGTGATGAATACGGAGCATCTCGGCTCTTGTCTCAAGCATTTCCCCGGCTACGGCGGCAGCAGCGATACGCATTACGGCATGGCATGGGATAAGCGCGAGATGGATATGTTCGAGAAGAACGATTTTCTGCCGTTCAAAGCCGGTGTCGAGGAGGGCGCCGATTCGGTCATGGTCTCGCACAATATCGTGGAGTGCATGGATCCCGACCGCCCTGCATCCCTTTCCCCTGATGTTCACAAGATCCTGCGCGAGGAGCTGCTGTTCCGCGGCGTCATCATTTCCGATGACCTCGGCATGGGTGCGATTTCGTCCTTTACACATCAGAAGAATCCCGCTGCGACCGCGATCATCGCCGGCAATGATATGATCTGCTATTCGGATTTTGACGGCGCTGTCGAGGCGATCACAGAGGCGATCGAGACATATAAGCTGAAGATCCAGCAGGTCGATGATTCGGTTCTGCGGATCCTCGCGTGGAAGCGAAAGCTCGGACTGATCTGACGGAGGAAATTATGCTGATTCTGATCATTCTTGCGGCAGCCTGCTTTGTCGGCGCATTCTACTACAAGCGGCTGATCGCGCAGCAGTCGGATGCTGAATGTCTGCACGGCGAGGTCGTATCCTTCCAGACCTACCGCGGCTGGCGCGGGCAGGAGGGCTGGAAATATTATGAGATCATCGCCGAAGCAGGCGGGCGGCATTACAAGATCCGCACAGACAATTCAAAGGCGAAGAAATATGCAAAGCAGCGCGACATCACGTTCTATGTGCCGGTCGGCGCAGTGGGTGATGAGGAATTTGTCGGCGGACAGTCTGCGGCACAGTACAGCGGTGACCTGCTGCAAAGTGCGCAGATGCAGCCGCATAACGGCACGGCGCGTCCGACGGCGGTTTATCTCTATGAAGACCGCAAGAAGAAATGGCAGTTCTGGTTTCTGATCGCGTCGGGCATCGGCTTTTCGGCCATGACCGTGATTTTCGTTATTGACGCGCTCACAAGGAGCAGATAACAGCCGGCAGTGCCGGCAGCCGGTTCCCTTCGGCGCCGTAACGCGAAGCATATCAGATGCGTCGCTGTTACGGCGCTGTTCGCGCCTATTATACATTCTGGGGAAATCTCATTCTGCTTATATTCGTGTCCGGAGAACTTTAGGAAT
>DGSY01000194.1:312-17448 GCA_002394125.1 Ruminococcus sp. UBA4350 | reverse complement strand
GACCTTTGCGCCGGAGCATTTTGCGCGCGTCCGCCATAAGGATACCATGAAGCGCAAGCAGTTCGTCAAGGGTGTTATGCAGATCGCGCAGGAGGGCGCGATCCAGATCTTCCACGAGCCGGAGACCGGTATGGAGGAGGTCATCGTCGGCGTTGTCGGCGTCCTGCAATTTGAGGTGTTTGAGCACCGGATGCGGACGGAATACAATGTTGAGATCATCCGCGAGCCGCTGAGCTATCAGTATATCCGCTGGATCGGCGGAATCCCGACCGACAAGAAGCCGGAGCTGACAATCAGCGAGGACACGAAGCTCGTGCAGGATTTCCGTGACCAGTATCTGCTGCTCTTTACGAGCGAATGGAATATCCGCTGGGCGACCGAGAAAAACGAGGGACTGGAGCTGCGCGATTTCAGCAAGAACTAAGTCGGCAGGGATCCCGTTTTTCCGGATCATACGGATATTAATACGAGCCTGAGCCGTTTGCGCGGGCGGCACGCAAAAATCATAAGGGAAGAAACCGGCGCCGGTCTCTTCCCTTTCTCATTATCTCCTGCGCAGCTCCCAGAATGCGACTGCGCTTGCCGCGGCAACATTCAGCGAATCGACACCGTGCTGCATCGGAATGCGCACCGTATGGTCACAGGCTGCGATGGTCTCCGGCGCAAGCCCCTCGCCCTCCGTGCCCAGCACGACGGCAAGCCGCTCCGCATTCCGGAGCGCCGGATCGTCAATGCTGACCGAATCCTCGCAGAGCGCCATCGCCGCACTGCGGAAGCCGTATTCCGCCCGCAGCAGCGCAAGGATCTCCGCCGTCGGCACCGCCGGACAATACCGCCACGGAACCTGAAACACCGTTCCCATGCTGACACGCGCCGCCCGCCGGTACAGCGGATCCGTGCAGCCGTGCGTCAGCAGGACGACATCCATGCCGAGCGCCGCCGCAGAACGGAATATTGCGCCGAGATTTGTCGGATTCATGACATTTTCCAGCAGCGCGATCCGGTGCGCCTGCCGGAGCAGTTCCGGCGTATCCGAAGACTGCCCGCGCCGCTGCATCGCACAGAGAACGCCGCGTGTCAGATGCATTCCGCGCACCGAATTCAGCACGGCGGTCTCCGCAAGATAGACAGGAATATCCGGAAATGCATCTGTCAGCGTATGCACCTTTTCCGTATAATATGCACCGTCGATCAGAAACGCCTCCGGCTGATAGCCCGCATGAACAGCGCGTTCAATGACATTCGGACTTTCCGCGAGAAAAATGCCCGCCGCTGGCTCGCGCAGATGAAACAGCTGTGGTTCCGAGCAGGAAAGCAATTCCTCCCACGGTGAATCCGCGAGCGCATCAATGCGGATGATCAATCGAATCCCTCCTGACAAATGAGCCCGCTGCTGCGGGCAAAAAAAGGTGTATGATATGAATAATATACAGCATCCGTTCCCGCCGCTGTATGATGCCGAATCGGAAATTCTCATTCTGGGGAGCTTTCCGTCGGTCAAATCGCGGGAGCAGAAATTCTTCTACGGGCATCCGCAGAACCGCTTCTGGCGTGTGACGGCGGCGGTTTTCGGCGCGGAAATCCCTGTAACGATCGAGGAAAAACGCCGGTTCCTGCTGGCGCATCACATCGCGCTCTGGGATGTGATCGCATCCTGCGAGATCACCGGCAGCGCGGACAGCAGCATCCGCAATGTGCTGCCGAACGACCTGACGCCGATCCTTGCGGCTGCGCAGATCCGGCAGATCTTTGTCAACGGCGGAACTGCCGCCAAATATTATGACAAATATCAGAAGCCCGCGCTCGGCCGCGAGGCGATCCGCCTGCCCTCGACCTCTCCGGCGAACGCCGCATGGAATCTCGAACGCCTAACGGAGGCATGGTCGGTCATCCGGCTGTAATCAGATAGAAAAGCCGTATCTACGTACAAAATCGGGCGTGTAGGCGAAGGCTTTTCCGTGCAGCGCCGAAAACAGATGCCCCTCGGCGGGAACATCGAACCGCAGCAGACAGGCTGCGAGCAGCTGATGCGTTTCCGCATAGCGGCGGTTGACCTTTGCGAATCCGTAGCGGCTGTCGCCGAGCAGCGGGCAGCGCAGCGCCGCCATCTGCGCACGGATCTGATGCGTCCGGCCGGTATGCAGCGTGATGAGCAGCAGTGCAAGATCGTCATGTTTTTGCAGCAGCTCATATTCAGTTACGATCTCCCGGAAGCCCTCCCGCGGTGTCTCCGCGATCTCCGCAGATTTGCCCTCGATGCGCCGGTGATACGCGGTCACAGTATCATTCTGCTTCGGCGGGATCCCTGCTGTAATGCATAAATATTGCTTGATGACGCGGTTTTCGCGGATCAGTGCATTCATGCTGCGCAGTGCCGCGGCATTTTTTGCGCCGATGACAAAGCCCTCCGTATTGCGGTCAAGCCGGTTGCAGAGTGCCGGTGAAAAGCTCTGTTCATTCGCCGGATCATATGCGCCGGACTTTGCAAGATAATACAAAAACCGTCCGGCAAGCGTATCGGCAGAGCCCTTGTCATCCGCATGGACAGGCAGGTCAACCGGCTTTTTCATCAGCGCGATATTGTCATCCTCATAGACGATCTCCGGCAGCGGGAGCGCCGCAATGCGCTGCGGCTTCGGCGCGGCCGCGAAAAATTCGTCCGGCAGATAGACAGTCAGCTCATCGCCCGCCTGCAAAAATGTCTCCGGCGGAATGCGCTTTCCGCCCAGCTTCACATCCTTTTTGCGGAAGGTCTTGTAGAGCAGCGATTTCGGCAGCTTCGGGCAGGCCTTCAGCAAAAATTTATCTGCGCGCTGTCCGGCGTCGTTCGCGCCGATCGTAAATGTATGCATTCAGTCCCTCCTCTGCATCGCAATATTCTACCAAATATCATTTTCGTCGAACAGAATCTCCCCCGTCATCGTCTGCGGGTCGATCTCAAATGTGATACCGAAAAGCTGTTCGATCTGCTCCTCATTCAGCTCAATATAACTGTGATCGCTCGTAAACCAGCCGCGTGTGCCGTCCACCGCGGTATCGTGCGTGGTAAAGCTGCGGCGGATATAGATCACATCGCCCTGATAATGCGTCTCATATTCATAGGTAAAAGCGTCCTTTGTCCGCCGGACATCGAACCCGCAGACATCAAGCAGAGAGAGCAGATTCGGCACGACCGGATAATCCTTTTCATCGGGATCCTCCTGCTCCTGCAAGAGAAAACAGCGCGTCTCGGCGTCCCACCGGAGCGGCAATTTCAGCGTATCTTCGTGATATTTCAGCGTATATGTCCCGCTTTTCGGATGCTGGTTTTCTGTCCCCTGCGGAAGTCTTTCCTCCTCGCCGTTCCGCCGGCATTCGTCGCAGAAGCGTTCCTGTATCCGGTAAAGCTCGGACGCTTCATCGTATTCCGCACCGGGCTGATATTCGGCATAACGGCTCGTTCCGATGCAGAACTTCGGCGCTATGCTTCCCCAGTGCGCATCCCGCCAGACGATCTCGCCCTCATCCGCCGGAAGCGCTGATACCGCGGTCAGCGTGAGATGCAGCGCATCCGCAAGATCATTATAATTTTCCACATCAACGATCCAGCTGTACGCCGGATAATCGGCATTGAACGCAGTACATTGTCCGAGATTGTTCTGCGGGATGACCGCGAAACGCTCCTGCGTCAGCAGCTGATCCACCGCCGGATCCTGCATGAGCCGCATCACGCGATAATCGTCATAGGTGCGCCAGACCATCGAACCGCCGTCATAATCCAGACCGCGCGCCGCGTGACAGCAGACGCCGTGACTGTCCTCCAGTGTCCAAAGCGTGATCCGGTCTGAATTCTCCGGTTCCTTTGTGCCGATCACCCGGAACGGCTCGCCGTAGTATTCCTCCATGCGCACAGCCACATCGCGCCTGTCCGGATCCTTTTCCGGTGCGCGGGCTATGTATATCACAGCGAAAAGCAGCACGACCAGTCCGACGCAGAGCGCGAACACTGAAAGCAGCACAATGCCGATGATACCGAGCGCCTTCTTTCCCTTCGCGGTCATAAAAATCACCTCCGGCTTCTGATACTATTGATACTATTATAGTACAGAAACCGGAGGATTGCAAGATGCATTCGGTAAAACTTTGATTACAAATCAGATATCGCAGCGAATGATGTCCTCATAGGTCTCGCGGCGGATGACCGTCCGCGCTTCGCCGTCTTTGACCATGACCATTTCGGCATTGGGATTGCGGTTGTAGTGGGACGCCATCGAATAATTATATGCGCCGGTCGCCAGTACCGCAACGGTATCGCCGCATTCCGCGGATTGCAGCGGCATATCCTCACCGATGAGGTCGCCGCTCTCGCAGCACTGTCCGCCGATCGTGACGGTCTCGGTGCGCGGCTCCGCAGCCTTGTTCGCGATCACCGCTTCATAGCGCGAATGATAGAGCGCATAGCGCGGATTGTCGCACATACCGCCGTCGATCAGCACATAGGTGCGGATATTCGGGATGACCTTTTTCGCCATGACGGTATAGAGCGTCAGGCCTGCGCCGCCGACAATCGAGCGTCCCGGCTCAAAGAGAATAAACGGCTTCGGATAATCGGCGCGCTCGCAGCTTTCCTTGACAGCTGCAAGGATCGCACGGACGATCTCGCCGAATGGCTTCGGATCGTCCTCCTCGGTATAGCGGATACCGGGGCCGCCGCCGAGATTCAGCTCGGTCAGCGTCAGGCCGATCTCATCGCGGATCTTGTCCATGAACTGCACCATGACGCGTCCCGCCTCTGCGAACGGTTCCGTATCGAGGATCTGCGAACCGATGTGACAGTGCAGACCGAGCAGATGCAGATTCGGATAGAGGCTCGCCGCCTTGACCGCCGCCATTGCCTCGCCGGTCTCCAGTGCAAAGCCGAACTTGCTGTCGATCTGTCCGGTCTTGACGAAATCATGGGTATGCGCGTCGATGCCCGGCTTGATGCGGAGCATGATATTCGCGATCCTGCCGGACTTTTCGGCGATCCGGTCAAGCCGCTCCAGCTCCGGCAGATTGTCGCAGACGATCCGGCCGACGCCGTGCGTAACGGCCATTTGCAGCTCGGTATTCGTCTTGCTGTTGCCGTGCATGACGATCTTTTCTGCGGGCATTCCCGCCTTGAGCGCGGTATACAGCTCGCCGCCGGAGACCACATCCGCACCGAGCCCCTCGGAATCGACAATGCGGTAAAGTTCCTTGCAGGAGAGCGCCTTGCTTGCAAAGCAGATCAGGCCGTTGCCGCCGTATTCCTCCGCGATCACTTTGCCGTAGCCGCGGCAGTTTTCGCGGATCATGTTCTCGTCCATGACATAGAGCGGCGTGCCGTGTGTTTTGGCCAGCGCAACGGTATCAGCGCCGCCGATCATCAGATGACCGTCCGGCGAAACTGTCAGGTTCGGTGTCAGCATTTGAATCATCCTTTCTGTTTGCGGTCTGCAATTACCACTTATCGTTATCGCCCTTGATATGCGCCATCGAGAGGTCACCCGCAGCCAGCGCCTTGCCCTTGACATATTGCAGCATCGCATTGACATTGATAAGCTCCAGCTCCCGCATCATGATATCGAGGATGCCGTCGCCCTGCTCCATTTGCAGCTTTTTGATCATCTCCACTCTCGTCAGCCAGAGATGCAGCTTTTTCTGATTGGAGATGACCTCCGGCGGCGTATTTTCGTCGGAGTAGTATGCCGTCAGCGAGAGCAGATCGCTGAGGATAAAGGTACGGTCAAGGCCGTAGTCGTTGAAGAAAATGTGTCGGAGTGCGCAGCAGAGCGCGAATTTGTTTCTTGCCATTTCTGATTCATCCTTTCTGTCGGCAGAGCCGATTGCCGTTTCCCTTCGGGTCGGCAGGATCGACTGCCGTTTCCCTTCGGCATAGTTTCGCAGAGCATACCAATCTCGTCGCTGTTACGGCACTGTTCGTGCCTATTTTATGGTCTGGCTTTCATCCCATTCTGCTTTCATTCGCTTCCGGCGAACTTTAGATCATGGCTCCGGGCACTGCCCGGTGCCGTTTCCCTTCGGCATGGTTTTGCGGAGCATACCAATCTCGTCGCTGTTACGGCACTGTTCGTGCCTATTTTACGGTCTGGCTTTCATCCCATTCTGCTTTCATTCGCTTCCGGCGAACTTTAGATCATGGCTCCGGGCACTGCCCGGTCACCAATACTGATAAAGCCGGCACTGCATCATGCCGTTATAGAGCTTCCGCGTTTTCCGCGCTTTGCGCCCGAATGCCTTTTCAAATTCTGCATCCGGCGTGATGATGCTGCACGGGATCTGCCGGTCGAATACCTTTCCCATCACGCGGTAAAGCGCCCGCGCCTGCTCCACATCCAGCATCCGCTCACCGTAGGGCGGATTGCAGACGATATTCTGTCCGGCCTCTGCGCGGAAATCCCTGATATCCCGCTGCACGACCGTGACGCGGTCGGAAACGCCCGCCTTTTTTGCATTCGCAATCGTCAGCGCGACGGCCTCCGGATCGCTGTCAAAGCCGAACGCATGAAACTGCACATTCCGGTCGATGCGCTCCTTTGCATCGGCGCGTGCCTGCCGGAATGCATCCGCCGGCATCTGTGACCACTGCTCGCAGATGTATTTCCGGTAAAGCCCCGGCGCAATGTGCATTGCCCGCCGCGCACCCTCGATCAGAAATGTGCCGCTGCCGCAGAACGGATCGCAGAGCTGCGTATCGCTCCGGACATGAGACAGATCCAGAATGCCCGCCGCCAGCGTTTCGCGGATCGGGGCAATAACCGACTGCTGCCGCCAGCCGCGCTTATAAAGCGGGATGCCGGTCGTGTCGAGATAGAGCGTGCAGACATCGTTCCGGATCGCAAACTGAATCGTATGCACCGGCCCGGTCTCCGGCAGCATTTCCGTGTGATAGGCCTTTTGCAGCCGCCTGACCGCCGCCTTTTTGACGACTGCCTGACACGCGGGAACGCTGTGCAGCGCGGAATTCAGCGAGCTGCCCTTGACGACAAACGCATCCTCCGCGCCGATGAATTCCTCCAGCGGTGCCTGCATGACGCCGTCGAACAGCGGATCAAACGCCGTCTTGCCCTTCTGTGCGCCGACCGGAAAGCTGCCCAGCTCTATGAGGACACGCTCCGCCGCCGTCAGCGCAATATTCGCCGCAGCGATCTCCGGCCAGCCGCCGTCAAAGGAGACTCTGCCGTCCGCCGCTTTGATATTCGGTACGCTCAGGCGCACCAGTTCAAATTTCAGTACACTTTCCAGCCCGAAATGGCAGGGACAGGTGATTCGATACATAGCTTGCTCCGATCAGCCGATCAGTCCGGCGATGCCTTCTTCTTCCAGCTTTTTCTTATAGTATCCCAGCTCACGCGAGATCATGTCGTCGATCGTCTGCATACCGAGCAGCTCGACCGGCGCCTTGTCATCAGTCAGCAGTCTGCCGCCGGACTGATACGGCACCAGCGCACCGCTGACATTCTGCATCATTTCGCGCAGCTGCGCATCGCCGGTCTCTGCGGCATTGCGCTCCAGCAGCGCCGCGATCTCCGGATTATCCGATGCGAACAGCTCACGGTTCGACGCATTCTGCACATTGACCGTATACACATGACCGAACACCGACGCGATCGTATCCTGCAAATAGGCATTGATGCCGTCCTCGCGGTCGGAGATCATGTTCATATTGACGATCATCACGCCGTTCTCCTTCAGATGCGAACGCACCATTGCAAAGAACTCCTGCGAGCTCATCTGAAACGGGATCGTGATATCCTGATAGGCATCGACCATGATGATGTCATACTTCTTGTCCGTGCCGGCGAGATAGGCTCTGCCGTCATAGGACGCGACCGGAACCGACGCATCCAGCGAAAAATAATCGCGGGCAAGATCTGTGATCTTTTCGTCGATCTCGACGCCCTCGATCGCCATAGAATCAAAATAGCGCCGGCACTGTGTCGCGTAAGTGCCGGTGCCCATTCCCAGAATCAGCATATCATGCGCCTCCTGCGGTTCCTCCAGCATGAAGGGCGCCGCGAGCGCATAGTCATAATACATTCCCGTCAGGGACTGCGTTTTCATGTAGACGGACTGCACGCCGAACAGCACATTCGTCGAAAGGATCACGCGGCTGTCATCCTCCCGCACCTGCAAATAGTTGTAGACCGATTCGTCCTCCAGCGTCAGCGTTTTCTCCCAGAATGCGAATCCGAGGGTGAATGCCGCCGCCGATGCTGCCGTAAACAGCACCGCCGAAACGATGACCCTGACCGTTCCGCGCCTGACCGAGACAAAATAGATGATGCCGAGCAGAAGCAGGATGCCGGAGAAGATCACGAAGGTCGCTGCCGTGCCGACAGCCGGGATCGAGATAAAGGTCGGGACAAATGTGCCGATGATGCTGCCGATCGTATTCGCCGCGCCGAGCGTACCGACCGTTTTTCCGCTGTCATCGAGGCTCCCGACCGTGTATTTCACGAGCGAGGGCGTGACTGTGCCGAGCAGAAAGAGCGGGTATACGAAAACGATCATGCAGGAAAGGAATGCCGCCCAGATCAGGAAATTCGTGTTGATGCTGACAACGAGCAGCGCCGAGATCAGCAAGATCACGAGCTTTCCGACGAACGGGATCGCCGCGATCCAGACCGCCGCAACGAGCATCCGCCCGTAGAGCTTGTCCGGATCGGGATTTCTGTCCGCCGACCGGCCGCCGTAGAGATTGCCGAGCGCCATCGCGATCATGATCGTGCCGATGATGATCGTCCAGACGATCTGCGACGAGCTGAAATACGGTGCCAGCAGTCTGCTCGCACCGAGCTCCACCGCCATGACGGACATACCGGCGAAGAACTCGGTGAGATACAGATACAGCTTGTTTTTGAGGATACGGCCGCCGCCCGCGGAATTACCAGACGGCATCTTCATCCGCCTCTGCGTCGTACATTGCGTCGTAGCCGAGCGTCAGCTCACGGTTGTCACACCACGGCTGATTCGTGGATTTCCAGTAGCCGGGCGTTCCGTGCGGACACGCAGGGCCTGCGATCTTACCGGTTGACAGGCAGACATCGCCGCGGACGATCGTGTCGCACTCCGGGAACTGCTTTGCGAAATCTTCATCGTAATAGTGATTGACAATCCATTCGCCGATAACATTCTTCCAGACTCTCGCGGAGAGGATCGACCAGTGGTTGCGGATCTCCTTGTTCTCCTTGTAGCCGATCCAGACGCCGCTGACGAACTGCGGATTCAGACCGACGAACATGAGGTCGAACCAGTCAGATGTTGTACCGGTCTTGCCGGCGATCGGAACCTGCACGCCGCCGGTGTAGATCTGTGCAGCGGTACCGGTACCGTTCTGGACAACATTCTGGAGGAGCTTGTTCATGACATAGGAGGTCTCCTCGTCGATGACCTGCTTGTAATTATCCTCAGCATTGAAATAGGGCGAGCCGTCGGAGAGGTCGATGCGGCTGATGATGTGTGCATCGTTGAAGTAGCCGCCGTTGCCGTAGACCATGTATGCATTGACCAGATCCTTGACCGTGATGCCGTAGCCGAGCGCGCCGACGGCGAGCGGAGCATAGTCCACATCATAGCCTTCATTGAGGTTCAGGCCGAGCTTCTTGGTCGCGTAGTCAAAGACCTCCTGTCTGCCGTAGGTCTTGACGAGCAGTGCGGGGATCGTGTTGTAGGAACGCTCCAGCGCGTAGTAGATGTTGATGGTCGCGCTGGAATAGCTGATGACATTGTTGACATCGGCGTAGTTGGTCGGCCAGAGCTTTTCCTCGCCCGGATGATCGGGATCCTTGACCTTCAGCGGCGGGATATCGACAACGTGCGTACCCCATGTGATGAGGTCATGATAAAGCGCATAACCGTAACTCGTGACCGGCTTGATCGCCGATCCGGGCTGCTGCGGCTCGTTGGAAGCGAAACTCGTACCGAGGGAGCCGTTCTCTGGACCGATGCCGCCGCAGGTGCAGAGGACTCTGCCGCGGTAGTCGATCGCGGTGAAGCCTGCCTGAAGCGTGAGGTTTTCTTCATCGGTATATTCGCCGTCGCCGTCGAGGTCACGGAACATGGTGGTCGCGGCGGTGTTGGTCATACCCATGAGCAGATTGTCCATCGTGAGGAACTTCTGCTCCAGATAGTTCTGCATTTCGCGGTCAACGGTCAGATAGATCTGATAGCCGCCGGTATTGATGAGCGTCAGCGCACGGTCAAAGGAAATGCCGCGATCCTCCATGAGCATATTTGCAAACTCATAGATTGCCTCGTCAACCGCCCATGAGGTTGACTTCTCCTCGATGCCGTCATCGAGCGTGATCGTACCGTCATCCTCAATGACCTGCTGTTCGGGATGCGCGTGCAGATATTCGTCCGTGCCCTTGAAAATGAGATGCTCGTTCAGTGCTTCCTGATATTCGTCAAAGGTGATCGCGCCGTTGTCATACATATGGCCGAGAATATACTCCATACGATCGCGGTTTTTCTCCGCGCCGGTGTTGACGAATTCATCCGTATAGTACCAGGTATCGGTGACCTCGTTGTAGGCCTTTTCGTTGTAGCCCGCGAACGGGTTGTTGATCTCCGGGCTCTGCGGGATCGCAGCAAGGCAGGCGCCCTCCGCGATCGTCAGTTCACCGACGGTCTTGCCGAAATAGGTCTCTGCGGCCATCTCGATGCCGTTGTTCGCACCGCCGAAGCCGATATAGTTGAGGTATGCTTCGAGAATCTCGTCCTTGGAGTAGTTCTTTTCCAGCTCCATTGCGCGGTGAATCTCGCGGATCTTACGCTGCGGAGACTTGTCGTTGTCACCGGTGATGTTCTTGACAAGCTGCTGCGTGATCGTCGAACCGCCCTGATCGGACGCCCAGAATTTCAGGATCATGTTTGCGAAGGATGCAGCGGTACGCTTGTAGTCCACGCCCTCATGCTCATAGAAACGCTCGTCCTCACCGTAAACAAACGCGTCGCGGACGTGCTGCGGCACGACCTCAAGATCGACCGGCTTGCGCTTGACCTCGCTCTGCACGGTGTAGACGATCTCAAGCTCGCCCTGCTCATTCGTTTCGTAGATGTTGGTCGCCGAGCTGGTGTCAAGCTCCTGAATACTGACCGAAGCCGTATTCTCCATGTAGTTCGTGACATAGATCGTCGCGGCGATCGCGCAGATCGTGCCTGTCACGGCGAACAGCAGGAAGAAGGAAAGGAAGGTCGTCAGAACGACCGTGCCGATCGTGCTGAGAACACGCAGGATCAGCGGCCGGCGGCGCGGCTCTTTCTTTTCCTTTCTGACTGCATTGGAACCGGATTGCGCGGTTTCTCTCATGATATTTCGTTCCCCTTTCAGAATACGGCAAGGCTGCCGTCCTCGCAGAGCCGCCGAAAGCGCATATGGCTCCGCACAAAGAAATACACGATATTATTATAGCACAAAATCTGCCGATTGTTAAGGGCTTTCAGAAAATTTTAATTGTTTTTTTATTTTTGTGCATATTTTCCTGAAAAATGCAGCATAATGACGATAGCTTAACGCGGAGCCCGCGCCGGCACTGCCCGCCCCATAGGGCTGCTTTCCCCATTCTGAAGAGCATCCGCGAAACGGATACCATATTACTCCGTGTCAATCTTTCATCATTCGTTCTGTTTACGAGAAGGAGTGCGACTATGACAACAGCAAGAAAATGGATACTGACCGCAGTCATCGCGTCAGCAGCGGCGATCACGGCTGCTGCGGCTGCGCTGCTGACGCACCGGGAATCTCCCGCTCCGCTGCAAACCTTACAGTCCGCAGCGGAATACGAAGCAAAAGCGGCCGAAGCACACGCCGACCCGCCCGCGCAGACTGCGGTCACACACGGCAGTGCGGAGGATCTTGCCGACCTCGCAGAGATCGCGGATAAGCTGCCGGAGACAGGCTATCTGCTCAAGCTGCACGGCGATACGCTCGCGGTCTATGAGGACGGTCTGCGCGAGCCGATCGCGGAATACGATCTGCCCGCAGGCTGGCTGCCGGACTATGACCGCATCCTGCTCGAATACGGCTTCCGCGTCTCCGGCAAGGAGGAGCTGCGCGAGCTGCTGGAGGATTATGTCTCATGATACGGCTGCGGCATGAAGCAGGACGGCGCCTGCGTTCACACCGCCGGAGCGCATCGGCGATCGGCGCGGCGCGCTATGTCACCGGCGCAGTCTGCCTGCTGACCGGCATCCTCACACAGAAAATGCTGCGTGACTGCGGCATCCTTCCGGAGACCGGACTGACCGGTGCTTTCAGCCCCGCCGATCTCTATCTGCCCGCAGCGCTCCTGACCGCAATGCTCGCGCTGACACCGCTGAAAATGCAGTCTGACTGGCAGCTCGGCCGTCTTGCGGGCACACTCGACGAAAACGACCTCGGATTTCTCTCATGCAGCGGGAGCATCTGGCTCTGGTGCAGAGCATTGGCCGTCCGGCTGCTTCTCGCGCTGCTGACGCTCATTGCGGCAGTGCCGGCGCTCCTGCTTTACGCCGCTGCGAAAACGGTCTGGCTGACGATTCCGCCGCAGTCGGAGAGCATTCTGCCGCTGCTGACCGTTCTGCATCTCGGACTGCTGGCGGCGGCCGCCGCGTATCTCCCGCTGCGCGTATGCGCCGCCGATGCCGCACTCCCCTGCTGCTTTCTCAAGCTGCCGCACAAATCGCCTTTCCGCGTCGTCAGAACCGCTCTGCAAATGACACGCCGCATGACGCCGAAAATCGTATGGATGCGGCTGACCTCGCTGCCGCTGATGATTTTGCCGGTCACGGCAGTCTGTGCGCTTCCGGTTCTGCTGACCGCCGAGCAGCTGCTGACCGAACGCGCATGGCGGCATACCGTCCCGCAGCAGCACTCCCATTTCGCACGGCTGGAGCTTCATGCGCATGATACGGCGCTGCGCGGATCGCTCTGATATGCAAATACAACGATATTTGTGTATCTTGTATGAATATTCATATAAATTATTATGCAACATGACGAATTCTTTTATTTTTTCAGAATTCGCTTGACAAATCCCCCTGATTCTGCTATAATAATGAAGCTGACCGCGGACAGCGAAAACCTTGCTGGTGTAGCTCAGTTGGTAGAGCAGCTGATTTGTAATCAGCAGGTCGGGGGTTCAAGTCCGTCCACCAGCTTTTTATATGGGAGAGTTCCCGAGTGGCCAAAGGGGGCAGACTGTAAATCTGTTGCGTAATGCTTCGGTGGTTCAAATCCACCCTCTCCCATGTCAAGAGACAGTCTTTCGATATTCGGAAGACTGTCTTTTTTTATACAATTAAATTGCATTTGATTTCAGAAAGGAGCTGTATCATGAGCGAATCCAAAGCAATAATCAGCAAGCCATGCCTGATTATCGGCATTGTTCTTGCCGCACTGTCACTTTTATTCGGCATCTATCTGACCGCGGTCATGGTTTACCGCACACGCTCAATCGTCCAAACTGATACCTACATGAAGATTTTCCGCTATGAGATCCTGATCTGCGCGATCTGGCTGCTCGGCGCGCTTTCGCTTATCGTCCTCGGCACAAGATTCTCCGCACATTCCGCCGGACGCATCATCCTGAAGGTCATTGCGGGCATCATCGTGCTGCTCGGCCTTGCGCTGCTCGGCTTCACCTGCTTTGTCGGGATCCGTGGATTCGTCAGCGGCTCTGCTGAGACGAAAAATGCACTCGTCCTTGGCATGGCGCTCGAAAACGGCAAGCCGAATCAGGATCTGCTGAACCGCGTCAAACGCGCAGAGGAATATCTCAGCGACCATCCGGATTCCATGCTGATCTGCACCGGCGGCAACAAGACCGAGACCTCGCCCTCTGAGGCAGAGGTCATGAAGGATCTGCTCATGCAGGACGGCGTTGCGGAGGACAAGATCATTCTGGAGGATCAGGCGCCTATGACCCTTGCCAATTTCCGGAACACCGCGAAAATGATCGACCCGAATGCGCCCGTCACCGTCATCACGAACAGCTACCATATGCACCGTTCGCTTTACTTTGCGAAGAAGGCCGGCTTCACGAATCTGAACGCAGCGCCCGCGAAATCCGACCCCGTTTTCTACGGCGCGAACCTGATGTGGGAGGTCGTTTCGCTGATCGACCAGATGTTCCCGAAATCCGGAAAGCAGTCGGCACCGCCTCCGGCATCCTCTGGTGCTGACAGTATGCCTGCCGACAGCAGCGCCGCACAGTAAACCGAAGAAAACAAAGCCGTGTGACCCGAAAGGATCGCACGGCTTTTTCTGTACATTTTTCAGTCAGGGATGATCTCGACGGTTTTCATGATCTGCGGTTTCAGGGGCTTATCGGCAGCATTTGTCTGCACGGCCGCGATCTCGTCAACGACATCCAGTCCCTCAACGATTTCACCGAATGCCGCATAATTGCCGTCCAGATACGGCGCATCTGCGTGCATAATGAAGAACTGCGAGCCGGCACTGTCCGGATGCGCCGCACGCGCCATCGACAGCACGCCGCGGCTGTGCTTCAGCGGATTGTTCACGCCGTTTGCAAGGAATTCGCCCTTGATATGCCAGCCGGGACCGCCCATGCCGGTGCCGTCCGGACAGCCGCCCTGAATCATAAAGCCGGAGATGACTCTGTGAAAGCTGAGTCCGTTATAGAAGCCCTGATTCACGAGCTTCTCAAAATTCTCGCAGGAGATCGGTGCGCAGTCCGGACGCAGTCTGAACTTCATCTGCTTTCCGTTTTCCATTGTGATAACTACCATAATCATGTTCCTTTCAGATTAAATTTAAGCGACAGGATCGCTTCAATTCAGGTCAATCCCCTTCACATCGTCGATCGTCAGAGTCGTGAGCTGACCGTTCGTCGGGGATTCGATCGCAGCGAGACGGTTCGCCTGATTCGTGATTGCGCGCTCATAGAAATTGCGGATATCACGCGCATTTGCGAAGGTTTTGAGGTTCTGTCCGCAGCGGATGACGAAATATTCCAGAACGGCATCCTCCGCCTCCTTCGTGATCGTCATGCCGGATTTCGTGCAGATGCTCTTGAAAATATCGAGCAGCTCATCGGGCATATAGTCCTCGAAGGTGATGATCTTATTGAAGCGCGAGCGCAGGCCGGGGTTGCTGTCGAGGAATTCCTCCATGAGATCGGAGTAGCCCGCGACGATCACAATGAAGTCATCGCGGTTGTCCTCCATCGCCTTCAGCAGCGTATTGACGGCCTCCTGACCGAAATCGCCCTTGCCGGTGTTCGCGGTCAGCGCATAGGCCTCGTCGATGAACAGCACGCCGCCGAGTGCCGAGTCGATCACTTCTTTGGTCTTGATCGCGGTCTGTCCGACATAGCCGGAGACAAGGCCGGAGCGATCCACCTCGACGAGATGTCCCTTCGAGAGCACGCCGAGGCTCTTGTAAATACCGGAGAGGATGCGGGCGACGGTCGTTTTGCCGGTGCCGGGATTGCCGAGGAACGCCATGTGAAGCGACATCGCGGACTGCGGCATACCTCTGTCCTCGCGCATCTTCCGTACACGGATCAGGTTAATTAAGCTGTTGAGATCTTGCTTAACGGCCTCCAGACCGGTTAATTCTTCGAGCTTTGCAAGCTGTTCCTCTAAAGTTAATTCCTTTTCCTCCGGCTTTTGCTGCTGCGCATTCTGCTGATTTTGCTTCTGGAACGGATTCTGCGTCGTGCCGCCCTGCTGATTCTGCGGCGGCTGATTCGGCGTGATCGGCGTCAGGCCGGTCGGCGGAACCTGCGAGGAGCCCCACGGCGAATTGCCGCTGCCGGGGATATACGGCGGGCGGTTCGTCAGCGCTTCGCGCCGCTTCTGCTCGCGGATCATCGCATCCCAGTTGGAGATATAGTCCATGCGGAAATTGCGGAGCGCAAGCACCAGCGCTCCGAGATCACGCATGATGAACGGATCCGTCCGGCCGTTCTCGACTGTCATGAAATCCAGCCCCGCCTGATTGATGAACTCAATGAACGCAAGGCTTGTCGGCCCGATCGGAGTGGTTTCGAGATCCATTTTCAGGAACGGCATCATCATGGTGATCATGCTGTCCTTTAAGCTGTATTTCGTGATCTTGCTGCTGACATTAAAGCGGTCGATCTGATCGGCCGACATGGAATATCCCAGTGCATCGTTGAGATACGCGATCTCCTGCATTGTGATATTGCCGTTGCTGCTGCTTAAATAAACATAAAATTTCAGCAGCGTAAAGCGGAGATAATCCTGCATGGATTTTCCCTGCACACCTACATGGAATCCCTTTTCATCGCATTTCGCGCAGTTGTCATAGACCTGCGAAAGCTGCTTTGCGACACCGTCCTGCATGACCTGAAACCTCCCTGTAACTCGGATATCTGTCGGATCCGGCATCCGGTATGCTGCGCCGGACGCCGGTATCACGCTCAATTATTTTGCCATCGTAATTTTGTGGAAGACCTTTTTGCCCTTCTTGATGATGAGATCCTTTTCCATTGTATACATGGTTTTCGGATCGGTGATCTTTTCATCATTGACGGTCACGCCGCCCTGCTGCACAAGTCTGCGCGCCTCGCTGATCGAGGGGCAGAGCTTTGCCTTGACAAGGAGCGTCAGCAGGCCGATCTGTCCGTCGGTGAGGTCATCGGCGGTCAGCTCGGTCGCGGGCATATTCTCGCTGTCGCCGCTGCCCGCGAAGATCGCGCGCGCCGCTGCCCGCTGCTTTTCGGCCTCCTCCTCGCCGTGAACGAGCGCTGTCAGCTCATAGGCGAGGATCTCCTTTGCATTGTTGTATGCCGCGCCGGAATCGAGATGCTGCTCCATTTCCTCGATCTGCTCGATCGGCAGGAAGGTCAGCATTTTCAGGCACTTGATAACATCCGCATCGCCGACATTCCGCCAGTACTGGAAGAAATCATAGGGCGAGGTCTTTTCCGGATCGAGCCACACAGCGCCCTTTTCGGTCTTGCCCATTTTCTTGCCCTCGGAATTGAGCAGCAGGGTAATGGTCATCGCATAGGCATCCTTGCCGAGCTTCTTGCGGATCAGCTCCGTACCGCCGAGCATATTCGCCCACTGGTCGTCGCCGCCGAACTGCATATTGCAGCCGTAATCCTGGAAGAGCTTGTAGAAATCGTAGCTCTGCAT
>DGSY01000194.1:0-245 GCA_002394125.1 Ruminococcus sp. UBA4350 | reverse complement strand
CTGCATGATCATGTAGTTGAATTCGAGGAATGTCAGGCCGCGCTCCCAGCGCTGCTTGTAGCACTCGAAGGAAAGCATCTTGTTGACCGAGAAGCAGGCTCCGACCTCGCGCAGCACATCAATATAGTTGAGGCTGAGCAGCCAGTCGCCGTTGTTGACCATGAGCGCCTTGCCGTCGGAAAAGTCGATGAAGCGTCCCATCTGCTTTTTGAAGCATTCACAGTTATGCTGAATGGTCTCCGGGG
>DGSY01000069.1 GCA_002394125.1 Ruminococcus sp. UBA4350 | reverse complement strand
AATTCTTCGCCCCCAGCGCCGCGACCGCGCCGACCGCACCGTCCAGCTCCTCCCGCGCTGCACAGTCAAGCAATGCCGCATTGATCTGTGCGACTGCCGCAGTCAGCACATCGTCCGCATCCTGTCTTGCGGCGGCTTCGTGACCGATCTGCTCCTCAGTCTCGGCGCGTGTCATGCAGCGATGCGCGCGCTGTAACGCTTCAACGGCTTCCGCATCGGTCAGCCCGGTGTCAATGAGATCAGGTATCATGTGTTTCCTCCTTTGTCATGAGCAGCGCACCGGAGCGCGTACAAAGAAATGCACCGCTGCTGCTGCCGAGGCAGTGTGCGGAACGGCGGCGCGGCGGTTCGCCGTAAACGGCTGCAAGCGTCTGCTGAAGAAAATCCGGCGGCTCCTGTGCTTTGGGCGTATCCGGATCGAGAATGCTGCGGAAAACCGGCAGGACTGCTGATTCTGTCGTGATGCGTCCGCCCGCACAGACGTCGATCTCTGCATATTCGGCTCCTGCCGGAACGCAGATGCAGCATTCATCTCCGGTCAGCGGGTAATCCTCTGTCAGGATCCTGCTGCCGGTGTGATAATGAACGCGTGCGGTTTTCTGCGGCAGTGCATCCCATTCACTGCTGAACGAAAACCGCAGCGTCTGTCCGCTGTTTACGCTGATAAGCCTTGCGCTGACCGGCGCCCGCGCACGGCGGTTCCGGACAGTGATCTCAATTATCATACGATCATCCTTTCTGATGAAATGCAGAACGGCAGCTTCCTCTGCGCAATGCGCCTGCCGTCTGCTGACGAAGGACTGCTTCCTGTCCGGGGACAGAAGACCGCATATTTTTGAGCATATGTCTATGCAAAAAAGCACATATATTTTTATATGTAAAATTTATATGCGCATAATTTTATTTATAAAGGCGGATTGTACGCACATCTTCCCCGTTCAGATACGCCGATATATCATTTTGTTGAGACAATAGCCTATTTACTTTTCCGCCCGCATCGTTTATAATATAATCAGAAATATAACCGCAAAGGTCAGCCGATAAGGGGGAAATCATATGCAATTCAGAAAAATGACAGCGGTCTGCGCCGCAGCAATCCTCACATTCACCGGATCCTTCGCCGCCGCACCGCAGGCATCCGCCGCGGAGTATGCCGCGAAGAAAAGCCGTGTCTCCGTGCATGATCCGTCGATCATCAAGGACGGCGGCACATACTATGTATTCGGTTCGCATATCGACGCGGCGAAATCGACCGATCTGCAAAACTGGCGCACCTTCACAAACGGCTACGCCAAAACGAACAATGTCGAATTCGGCGCACTCTCGCAGAATCTTTCCAAGGCCTTTGCATGGGCAGGCGAGGATCTCGGCGACTGCACGGGCGGCTTCGCGGTCTGGGCGCCGGATGTGATCTGGAATCCGGATTATGTCAATGCGAACGGCACAAAGGGCGCCTACGTTATGTATTTCTGCACCTCGTCCGATTACCGCACATCGGTCATCGCCTACGCAGTTTCGCAGAAGATCGAGGGGCCGTATACCTTTGTGGATACGCTGATCTATTCCGGCTTCTCCGAGACCTCTGTGAAGTGGGGCAATGAGCGCAAGACAGTTGACCGCCGCTATACGAATACCAATATCCAGCAGCTGATCGACGGCGGCGAGGTCACATTCAATTCGCAGTGGTTCAGCAATCACCTTTTCAACAATCAGCTTTTCCCGAACGCGATCGACCCGACGATCTACACCGATACCGACGGCAGAATGTATATGTGCTACGGCTCATGGTCGGGCGGCATTTTCACACTGGAGATCGACAAGGCGACCGGAAAATGCATCCATCCGAAAACCGGCAAGACCGCCGACGGCCGCATGATCGACAGCTATTTCGGCACGAAAATCTCCGGCGGCTACGGCAAATCCGGCGAAGGCCCGTTCATCGAATACAACGCCGATACCGGATACTATTATTTATGGGTGACATACGGCGGCCTGTTCTCGGACGGCGGCTACAATATGCGTGTCGGCCGCTCGAAGTCCCCGACAGGGCCGTTCACGGATGCGGCCGGCCGGAACATGGTGCTGGAGAGCAATACCGACCTCAATTCGATCGGCCTCAAGGTCATGACGAATTACAAATTTACATCGCTCCCGCGTGCATACATGGCCTGCGGACACAACTCTGTCCTGAAGGACGATGACGGAAGCTGGTATCTGTTCAATCATGCGCGGTTTGATGACGGCTCGGAGTATCACGAGGTCCGCGTCCATGCGATGAACTTCAACGAAGCGGGCTGGCCGGTCGTCATGCCGTATGAATACAGCGGCGAGGAGTGGTCATCGGCGGGCTATGAGGAATCCGCCCTCGCCGGCACATATGAATTCATCAACCACGGAAACGGCACGGACGGCAAGATCACGAGCGCATCCAAAATCACGCTGAATGCAGATCATTCGATCTCCGGCGGCGTGACCGGAACATGGTCGGAGGACGGCAGCAGCGCAAAGGCGGAATTCAATATCGGCAATGTGAAATACACCGGCTTCTTTGCGGCGCAGCACGACGAATCCGGCACCGGCAAGGTCGTCATGACCTTCACCGGCGCGGGCAATAACAATCAGACGATCTGGGGCGTGCAGACTGATGCATGGAACGGCAAGGAGCGCTCGAATCTTTACAATCACTTCGGCAGCGCACAGCTCTGCTATGATAAAAACGCCGTCGCGGACAACAGCGGCAATGTCTATATCGCTGATACGAAGCTGCTGAGCAATGTGCCGTACTGGATCACGAATGTGAACAGCGGCCTGCTGCTGGAAACGGATCCGGAGAGCGGCGCAGTGCAGCAGTGGGCATCCCGCGGGAATAAATCCGGCAATGCGAATCAGGATTTCCGCATCACCGATCTCGGCAACGGCTACTGCCGCCTGACCTCGATGCAGGATGAGAGCAAGTGTATTGCTGTCTCGGCAGCGACCGCCGAAAACGGCACGGAGCTTGCGCTTGTGAAGTGGGACGGCGCCGATACGCAGCAGTGGAAGCTCGTCAGGAGCGGCGATTATTACGGCATCGTCTCGAAATGCTCCGGCGACAGTGCAGGACTCGATGTCTATGAATGGTCAAAGGCAAACGGCGGCAGCGTGAAGCAATGGGAATTCTGGGGCGGCGAATGCCAGCTCTGGAAGATCACGCCGACACACGGCATGGCAAATGTCAAAAGCATCACCATGCGCAATGTCAACAGCGGACTCTATGTCGGCGCGGCGGACGGCTCCCTCGTGCAGACCGCTGATGAGACCGCGTGGATCGTCAGGCGTTCCGATGTGGATGAGGGTGTCTTCATCACCGATGCAAACGGCAATGCGGTCACGGTCGCGGACAAATCGGACGGCGCAGCGCTGACGCTCGAAGCCTACACCGGCAAGGACAATCAGAGATTCCGCATCTGGGGCAATGCAGACGGCAGCTATTCGATCCATTCGGCACTGACGGACGAGGCATCGGCATTCGATGTCTATGAGATCAGCACCGAAGCGGGCGCAAAGATCGTCCAGTGGAATTTCTGGGGCGGTACGGGACAGGAATTCGTGCTTGCGCCTGCGGCGGAACCGATACCGGATCCGGTCGTGACAACGACAACCACGACCGTCACGGCGACAACCACGACAACGACTGTGACCGAGCCTGTCACCGGCAAGCTGCGGCTGGGTGATGTGGATTGTAACGGCATCGTGGATGTGACAGATGCGGTGCTGCTGGCGCGGCTTCTGGCGGAGGACGGCGAAGCGGTCGTCTCGCAGCAGGGGATGCGGAATGCGGACTGCAATCAGGACGGCAGCCGTTCGATGGATGATACAACATTGATTTTGCAGCACATTGCAAAGCTGAGGCTGCTTCCGGAAATTGAAGATTAAGAAAAAGGGCGGGCTGCGCAGAACAGTCCGCCCTTACTTCGTATCCGGCAAACGGAGACTATATATAGGAAACAGGCGGAAAAGCAAGGATTTTTTCACTAAATTGTCACTTGACATTTTGGAGAAAATGCTGTATAATGTTTCATTGTAAACAGTCTGCAAAACAGGAAACAGAAAGGGTGAATCAGATATGGACTGCCCGACCATGCTGGCGCTGCGGCGGCTCAATTCGGGTATCCGGCGGCGCATAGACAGCTCAGCGGTCTGTCAGGAGATCTGCACGCTGGCAGGCGCAAACGGCTGGATCCTCGGCTATCTCTCCGACCACGAGGGCGAGGATATCTTCCAGCGCGATCTCGAACGCGATCTCGGCATCTCCCGCTCCGGCGTCTCGAAGATCGTCGCAGGACTTGAAAAGAGCGGCCTGCTGGAACGCGCACATATCGTCCGCGATGACCGCCTGAAAAAGCTGGTGCTGACCGAGCGCGGGAGGAAGTATACCGAAATGATCCGTGCCGACAATCAGCAGCTGGAGCAGCAGCTCACCGAGGGCTTCTCCGAGGGCGATCTCGATGCGCTGCAGGGCTATCTCACACGGATGCTGAACAACATTACCAATACCGATTAAGGGGGCAAAACCATGTTCCGAACGATCTCGCGCTGTCTGCGCGAATACAAGACCTTCACGATCATCACGATCCTGTTCATGGCCGGTGAAGCCGCGATCGAAGCGATCATTCCGTTCATCACGGCAAAGCTCGTGGACAGCTTCACAGATACGCCTGAAATGAGCGTGATCCTGAAAACCGGCCTGCTGCTCATCCTGATGACGCTGGTCTCGCTGTTTTTCGGCGGCTCCGCCGGATTCACGAGTGCAAAGGCGGCCGCCGGTCTCTCGAAGAATGTCCGCCACGATATCTTCGAGCGCGTCCAGACCTTTGCATTCAGCAACATCGACAAATTCTCATCGTCGTCGCTCGTGACGCGTCTGACGACCGATATCACGAATGTGCAGATGGCATTCATGATGCTGATCCGCATCGCCGTCCGCGCCCCGCTCATGCTGATCTTCTCGATCACAATGGCATTTATCATGGGCGGAAAGCTCGCAGGCACGTTTGTTTTCGTGATTCCGATTCTGGTTTGCGGCCTGCTGCTGATCGCGAAAAATGCGATGCCGGCATTCCGCAGAGTCTTCCGCAAATACGACCGCCTGAACGAATCCATCGAAGAAAATGTCCGCGGAATGCGCGTAGTAAAGGGCTTCTCCCGCGAGGAGCATGAGAAGAAAAAGTTCCACACGGCAGCCGAGGATATCTGCAAGGACTTCACAAAGGCCGAGCGCATCGTCGCACTGAACGGCCCGATCATGCAGCTCTGCATCTATTTCAATATGGCGTTCATTCTGCTGGTCGGCTCGAAGATCATCATCAACGGCGAGAGCAATATCAATGTCGGTGAAATGTCCAGTATGCTGACCTACGGAATGCAGATCCTCATGCAGCTCATGATGCTCTCGATGATCTATGTCATGCTGACCATGTCGGCGGAATCGGTCAAGCGTATCGACGAGGTGCTGAACGAGGAGACGGATATCCGCAATCCGGAAAATGCCTGTCTGACCGTCGCAGACGGCAGCATCGTCTTTGAGGATGTCTGCTTCAAATACTCAGAAAAAGCGAAGAAATACGCGCTTTCCGATATTGATCTGACGATCCCCTCCGGCGCAACGGTCGGCATCATCGGCGGAACCGGTTCGAGCAAATCGACTCTGGTGCAGCTGATCGCCCGCCTGTATGATGTCTCCGAGGGCAGCGTGAAGGTCGGCGGTGTGGATGTCCGCGAATACGATCTCCATGCGCTGCGCGACAATGTTGCGATGGTGCTGCAAAAGAACGTGCTGTTCTCCGGCACGATCGCGGAGAATCTGCGCTGGGGCAATCCCGATGCGACCGATGACGAGCTGATCGAAGCCTGCAAGCTGGCACAGGCGCATGACTTTGTATCGTCCTTCCCGGACGGCTATGAGACCATGATCGAGCAGGGCGGCTCGAATGTCTCCGGCGGCCAGAAGCAGCGTCTCTGCATTGCGCGCGCGCTGCTGAAAAAGCCGAAGATCCTTATTCTCGACGATTCGACCAGCGCGGTCGATACCCGCACGGATGCATTCATCCGCGAGGGCTTCCGCAAGTTCATTCCGGAAACCACGAAGATCATCATTGCGCAGCGCATTGCGTCCGTGCAGGAATCCGATCTGATCCTTGTCATGGACAACGGAAAGATCGCCGCAATGGGCAAGCACGATGAGCTGATGCAGACCAGCGATATCTACCGCGAGGTCTATGAGCAGCAGACACACGGAGGTGATAACGATGCCGCGTAATACAAAGGGCTGGGGCGAGCCGCGCAAGCCGGGCGAAGCGGTCAAGTCGCTGAAGCGCATCATCAAAATGCTCCGTGAATTCTATCCCGGACTCTTTCCGGTGACGATCGTCTGCATTCTGTTCTCCTCGGCAACATCGTCCGTACCGGCGATATTCATGCAGAAGGTCATCCGCGATATCCAGACCTATGCGGAATCCGGCGACTGGGCGGCGGCAAAGGCCGTCATCTATCCGAAGGTCTTCTTCCTCATTACGCTCTATGTGCTGTCGATCATGTCGATCACGCTGAGCCAGCAGCTCATTGCGATCATGACGCAGGGCTACCTCAACAAGATGCGCTGCCGTCTGTTCGACGGAATGCAGAATCTTCCGATTCGCTATTTCGATACCCACAAGCACGGCGATATCATGAGCCACTATACGAATGATATCGACACGCTCCGTCAGCTGCTTTCACAGGCGCTGCCCTCGCTGGTGCAGGCCGGATCAGTCGTGGTATTCGTTTTCTGTATCATGCTCTATTACAGCCTCTGGCTGACGCTGGTCGTGATCGGCGGTGTCGTGCTGATGTCAATGGTCTCGAAGAAGATCGGCGGCGGCTCGGCGAAATACTTTGTCCGCCAGCAGGCCGCGATCGGCAAGACCGAGGGCTATGTGCAGGAAATGATGAACGGTCAGAAGGTCGTGCAGGTCTTCTGTCATGAAACACAGAGCCAGAAGGATTTTGACGAGATCAACGACGGACTCTTTGAGGACACCTACCGCGCCAACGCCTATGCGAATGCGCTTGCACCGATCATCATGAACATCGGCAATGTGCTGTATGTCATCATCGCAACGGTCGGCGGCATCCTGCTTGTCACGGGCGCAAAGAATGTATCGTTCTCCGGCCTGCCGCTGGATGTGGATATCGTCGTCCCGTTCCTGAATATGACAAAGCAGTTCACGGGCAACCTGAATCAGGTCACGCAGCAGCTCAATGCGATCGTCATGGCGGTCGCGGGCGCAGAGCGTATCTTCGCGCTCATGGACGAAAAGCCGGAAGCCGATGACGGCTATGTCACAATGGTCAATGTCAATGTCGCAGAGGACGGCACCGTCACCGAGGCAGACCGCATCACGCATCACTGGGCATGGAAGCATCCGCACACCGCTGACGGCAGCATCACCTATTCGCCGCTGCGCGGAGAGGTCACGCTCGACAGCGTAGACTTCGCCTATGAGGAGGGCAAGCCGGTGCTGCACGATGTCACGGTCTATGCGAAGCCCGGCCAGAAGATCGCGTTCGTCGGCGCGACCGGCGCGGGCAAGACAACGATCACAAACCTCATCAACCGCTTCTA
>DGSY01000042.1 GCA_002394125.1 Ruminococcus sp. UBA4350 | reverse complement strand
AGATTTAATCAGTGCTTCCCTAGGAGAACGCTGAGGAGCTTGCAAGAAAGGCAGCCGCTGAACAGGGCACAGAGTTCGAGGAAATTCTCAGCATCGACTACGACACCGAGACCTACGATGATGATGCAGCATTCTACGATGACTACCTTGATGCCTGCGACAACGAAGGCGACTACTACAGGGAGATGGGCTGGTAAGCCCATCCTCCGTTCCCCGTACAAAACAGATAAATACACCAGATAAAGCCTGAAAAATGCTGATATGTTCTACATATAAAAAAGCAGAATGTGCTTGACAAATCCGGAAATATATGCTATAATGCTATCGGTTAGCTGTGTGCAACCGCAGGGGCGGACTCTGATCTGCTCTTGATTTTTGAAGCGATGTTAGATATAGCTAACTTCTATATCTGATGCGCTTCGCCAAATTCAATTCACAGGAGGTTTTCATATGAAAACAGCAGTTATTTACTGGAGCGGCACGGGCAATACCGAGGCTATGGCAAACGCAGTCGCAGAGGGCGCAGGCGTTGAAGCAGCGACAGTCGCAGATTTCAGCGGCAGCATCGCAGAGCTGGATACGGTCGCATTCGGCTGCCCGGCAATGGGCGCTGAAGTGCTGGAGGAGGACGAGTTTGAGCCGTTCTTCACCGGTATCGAGGGCGAGCTCAGCGGCAAGACCGTTCTGCTGTTCGGCTCCTACGGCTGGGGCGACGGCGAATGGATGCGCAGCTGGCAGGAGCGTGTCAAGGCAGCAGGCGCAAATCTGCTCGGCGATGAAGGCTATATCGTCAATGAAGCACCGTCGGATGATGATATTGCAAAGCTGAAGGCACTCGGTAAAGAGCTGGTAGGCGCATAATTCTGCACATAAGTTATCCGTAACTAACCAAAGGAGAATCTGAATGAAGAAAATTGCAATGATCTCTGCTGCTGTTCTCGCAGCGGCAGCAGCGGTTCCGGTTTCCGTCTCTGCGGAGGATACCGTGCTGTACGGAACCATGAATATTCCGTATACCGAATTCTATGCGGCAGAGACCGGCGATTCCGCCGGCGAGGTGGATGCCGTGACATCCGCAACGAAGAACAAGGCGCTGAAAAACGGCGAGGGAGAGCTGTTTGAGGGCTCATTCAACAACGGCGAGGATACCATTCTCGGCGTGAATTATCCGGTCGCGATCACACAGGCGGATCTGGATGCGCTCGGAGAAAACAACTACGGCTTTGCTGCACTGGACAGCGCTCCGGCGGCATATAAAACCGTTACGGTCGCTGACGGAAAAGCGAGCTTTTCTGCGGTGCAGGATGCAGAGCCGGAAACTGCGGCGCTCGGCGTCAAGCTTTCGACCGAGACACCGTGGGGCGATTATCTGATCGACCTCACCGATCAGCCGGAGGGATTCGATACGAAATACCGCGGCGCGATCCTGAAAACGACGGACGGCAAGGCCTATCCGATGCGTCATGAGCAGAATATCTGGCGCGGCGAGCTCGCATGGTCGTCCGGCATCAAGACCTCGGAGCCGCACGGCAATCAGCTCGACTACAAGCTCTATGAGGGACTCATGGGCAGCACGGTCAATGAGATCGTTCTCATTACAAAGAACGGCTATGTGACGGTCAGCACAGATACCTACATTCCGGTGAAATTTGCGGGCGCACTGAATGTCACCAACGGCGATGCAGGCACCGGCAGCACATCATTTACCGCAGAGGGCGTTCCTGCCGATTATCAGCAGGTATACAGCGCGGACGAGGGCTTTACCGTTGCGGACGGCAAGATCAGCTATACGGATGCGAAGCCGGGCAGCTATGCGCTGAAGCTTTCGGATGACAGCAAGAAATACGCAGATCTCAATGCATCGTTTGTACTGGAAACAGATGCACTTCCGGTGCAGTATAAGGACGGCAAGCTTGTCGCTGCGGACGGCGCTTCCGAGGAGGATGCGCAGAATTTCATCAGGAATCTTGCAAAGGTCGAGGTCGGCGAGGCTGCATACAACTCGACCGGCAAGGGCTCTGTCAAGGTGTTCGACGAGACCGGTGCGATCAATTTTGATGCGGAATCCCGTAACGGCAAGGTCTTTGCGGACGGCGCGAACGGCACCTACACCATGAAGATCACTGCAACCGGCTACCGCAATCCGCTGACGGTCGAGCTTGCACCGGCAGCAGCAGAGACGACAACAACGGCGGCAGCGCAGACTCCCGCACAGACCACAACGGCTGCAAAGTCCACCGCAAAGAGCAATTCCAACGCAAATTCCTCCGGTTCCTCGAGCAGCAATTCTGCACCGAAAACCGGTGATGCCGGTGTCGGCATTCTCGCCGCAATGGGTGCAGCAGCAGCGGCGGCAGTCGCTCTGACAAGCAGAAAGCGCAGAGAGTCCTGATATGCAGTTTCTCATTTCTCTCCTGATCGCGGGCGTCTTTTCCGTATTATGCGGAAAGACGCTCCGCAAGCATCCGGCGCCGTTTTATATCGCGGCGGCTCTCCTGAGCATCGGCACGGCAATTCTTGCAAATCTCCGCATTCCGGAACTGCCCGCATTCGTGCAGCAGTATATCATACAGCTCTTTACAAAGGGTACCCTTGCAGCGGCATTCTGGGCGGTCGTCATGTGGGCGGGTGCGCTCCCGAACGGTTCGCCGCTGACGAAAAAGCTGATGCCGCAGCGCGGTCAGCTTTCGATCTTTACTGCGATCCTGACGCTCGGCCATGCGGTCGGCCTCGGCATATCCAAACTTCCGCGCTGGATCGAAAAGGCGGATGCGCTGAACCTGACGGTCTGCATTGTGCTCATGCTCATCATGATCCCGCTGACCGTGATCTCGGTGCAGAAGATCCGCCGGAAAATGAAAGCATCCACATGGAAAGCCGTTCAGCGGACTGCGTATATTTTCTATGCGCTGATCCCGATCCATGTGATCGTGCTGAACATTGCGAAGGCGCGCAATGGGCGGACGGAAGTGCTGCTGAACCTGATGCTGTATCTGGTCGTGTTCCTCGGTTATGCGGTCTGCCGCGTTTACAAATGGTATCAGACGAAGAAGAAACCGGAGCGGCTGCTCGGTGTGAAAATCGCATCATGGGCGGCATTTCTGGCCGGCATGATGATTTTTGCAGCGGCGGCATATCCGAAGCAGGAAACGAAAAATGTGCAGACTGCAAATGCAGAGGTGCAGGAGGAATCCTCACAGAATCCTGTCACGACAGCAGCGGTGACAACCGTCACTGCGGCGCAAAGCGAAGCGGACACTACGACTGCGGCGGACACATCAGAATCTGACAGCACGACCGATATCACGACCGTGACCGGTACGGAAATCACCTGTGAAACAACGGCGGCGGAGGAATCATCCGAGACCGAAGCGGAGCCGGCGGAATCCGAGGAAACACCGGAAGCGCCGCAGGAGGAAGCACCCGCGCCGCAGCCGGAGGAAGCAGAAGCACCGGCGCCTGTGCGAATCTATCAGGACGGCACATTTACGGCATCTGCTTTCGGCTATGACGGCGATATTATCGTTCATGTGACGATTCAGGATGACCGGATCACGGACATTACGGCTGAGACGGAGGAGAGCGACGAAACGTATTTCTTTGATGCGAAGGGTGTTGTGATCCCGTCGATCATTCAGAATCAGTCCGCGGATGTCGATGCCTGCTCCGGCGCGACGCTCAGCTCAAACGCCATTATGACCGCCGTCCGTGCAGCATTGGAGTCAGCAAGAATATGAGAAAAATACACAGGATCCTCATAAGCGGTATCTGCATGATGCCGCTTTTGACTGCCTGCGGAAAGCCCGCAGATACGGAAAAATCAGCGGATATTTTCGCAATGGACACCTATATGAACATCAAGGCTTACGGGCGGGATGCGGAGGCTGCGGTCAGCGAGGCGGAGGCGCGGATCTATGCGCTGGAGCAGACCTTTTCCGTCATGAACGATGCGAGCGATATCCGCAAAATTAACACGGCAGGCGGTGAGCCTGTGACGGTCTCTGCGGACACGGTATCCGTTTTGCAGACGGCGCAGGCCATGCACCGCGAGAGCGGGGGCGCATTCAGCATCTCGCTGTATCCGGTGCTGCGCGCATGGGGCTTCACGACCGGCAGCTACAGCATCCCCGCAGATGACACGATCAAACAGCTGCTTGAGAATGTCGATGATACGCGGATTTCACTGGACGGGCAGAGCGTGCGATGTCCCGCGGGAATGGAGATTGATCTCGGCGCTGTTGCAAAGGGATACACCGGCGACGCGGTCATGGAGATCATGCGGGCGCACGGCATTTCCTCCGCGATCATCAATCTCGGCGGCAATGT
>DGSY01000190.1 GCA_002394125.1 Ruminococcus sp. UBA4350 | reverse complement strand
TTCTGCCCGGATATGCAGATCATCGCTCCGTGGAGAATCTGGGACATCAAGTCCCGCGATGAGGAGATTGATTACGCAGAAGCGCACAATATCCCGCTGAAGATCTCCCGCGAGACAAACTACTCCAAGGACAAGAACCTCTGGCACATCTCCCATGAAGGTCTCGACCTTGAGGATCCGGCAAATGAGCCGCAGTACAACAAGCCCGGCTTCCTTGAACTCGGCGTTTCGCCGGAGCAGGCGCCCGACCAGCCGACCTATGTGACGATCGACTTTGAAAAAGGCGTTCCGGTCGCTGTTGACGGCAAGAAGATGAAGGGCAGCGATATCGTCCGCAAGCTCAATGAGCTCGGCGGCGCAAACGGCATCGGCATCACCGATATCGTTGAGAACCGTCTCGTCGGCATGAAGAGCCGCGGTGTCTATGAGACGCCCGGCGGCACGATCCTCTACTACGCACACGCTGCACTCGAAACGATCACGCTCGACAAGCAGACCGCAAGAGTCAAGGAGCAGCTCTCTCATCAGTATGCGGATCTCGTTTACAACGGCCAGTGGTTCACCCCGCTGCGTGAGGCGCTCGATGCATTTGTTGACAGCACACAGCAGAATGTCAACGGCACCGTCAAGCTGAAGCTCTACAAGGGCAATATCATCACCGCAGGCATCACCTCCCCCGACACCCTCTATGATGAGGAAGTCGCGACCTTCGATGAGGATAATGTTTACAATCAGGCTGACAGCGCAGGCTTCATCAATCTGTTCGGTCTGCCGATCAAGGTCAAGGCTAAGCTCGACCAGAAGCGCGGCAAATAATCCCGAATCGACATATATACGGAAAGGGCGGCTTTTCGCAAGGTCGCCCAATCTGTTTTTATCCGGCGCGGAGATATGATGCAGAATACGCTGCAATACGGCAAATGATCCGCAGGGCTGATAACGAAAGGATACTGATTATGGCAAAAATGTGGGCAGGCAGATTTTCAAAAGAGGTCGATGAAACTGTCAATGCATTCAATTCCTCGATCTCCTTTGACGGCAGAATGTACCGGCAGGATATCCGCGGCAGCATCGCACACGCGACGATGCTCGGCGACTGCGGCATCATTCCGCAGGACGATGCGCAGAAGATCATTGCCGGACTGAAGGGCATTCTCGCAGATCTGGATTCCGGCGATCTGCTCATGGATCCGACTGCCGAGGATATTCATATGTTCGTCGAGGCGGAGCTGACAAAGCGCATCGGCGATGCGGGAAAGCGCCTGCATACTGCGCGCTCCAGAAACGATCAGGTCGCGCTGGATGTCAGACTGATCCTGCGTGACGAGATCGCAGAGATCCGGAAGCTGCTGCACGCACTCCTGCATACGCTTGTGAAGATCGCCGAGCAGCACACCGATACGATCATGCCCGGCTATACGCATTTGCAGCGCGCACAGCCTGTCACATTCGCACATCATCTGCTCGCTTATGTCTGGATGCTGCTGCGCGATGACGGCAGACTCTGCGATACCGCAAAGCGCATGAATTACTGTCCGCTCGGCGCGGGTGCGCTCGCCGGAACGACCTACCCGATCAACCGGAAGCAGACTGCTTCGCTGCTGGATTTCGATGCGCCGGTGCCGAATTCGCTGGATGCCGTTTCCGACCGCGATTTCTGCGTGGAGCTTGCAAATGCACTCTCCCTGCTGATGGTGCATCTCTCGCGGTTCTCCGAGGAGATCATTCTCTGGTGCTCGTGGGAATTCAAGTTCATTGAGCTGGACGATGCCTATGCGACCGGCTCCTCGATCATGCCGCAGAAGAAAAATCCGGATGTCACGGAGCTGATCCGCGGCAAGACCGGCAGAGTGATCGGTGATCTCACCACGCTGCTCTCTATGCTGAAAGGTCTGCCGCTTGCATACAATAAGGATATGCAGGAGGACAAGGAAGCGATCTTTGATGCGATCGACCAGGCAAAGCTCTGCCTGAAAACATTCGATCCGATGCTCGCGACCATGCGCGTAATCCCTGAAAATATGCGGGCTGCCGCTGCAAAGGGATTCATCAACGCGACCGACTGCGCGGATTATCTCGTGAAAAAAGGACTCCCCTTCCGCGATGCCTACAAGATCACCGGAACACTGGTCGCAAGATGCATCGCAGAGGGTCTGACGCTCGAAACGCTTCCGCTGAACGCATACACAGAAGCCTGTGATGCTTTCGCGGAGGATATCTATGACGCGATCGCACTGGAGACCTGCCTCAACGGACGCATTTCCGAGGGCGGCCCCTCGGCGGCGGCTGTCCGTGAGCAGATCGCAGCGGCAAAGGCTGCGATCGGGGAGCTGACCGTATGAAGCAGCGCATCCGTTATATCTTCGTGGTCACGCTGATCGCGTTTATCATCTGGCTGGCCGGACAGCTCATTCTGATGTTCGTGTTCCCGTCATCGACACTGCTGATGGCGCGCATCTGGGTGATTGCTGTTATCACAGCGGCCTGCATCTGGAATCTGATGCATTTTTACCGTGCTGAAAAGAAAAAACGAGAGGATAAAGCAAATGAAGACTACAAAAGTTTATATTGACGGTCAGGCCGGTACGACCGGGCTCAAGCTCTTTGACCGCATCAAGGACAGAGACGATATCGAGCTGCTGATGATCGACCCTGCAAAGCACCGCGACAATGCAGAGCGTGCGCGTCTCATCAACGAGTCCGATGTCACATTCCTCTGCCTGCCGGATGCGGCTTCGATCGAGGCAGTCTCGTTTGTGGAGAATCCGGAGACACGGATCATTGATGCATCGACCGCGCACCGCACGAATCCCGACTGGGCTTACGGTTTTCCGGAGCTTTCTCCGGCACACCGTGCGCGCATCCTCACAGCAAAGCGCGTTGCGGTTCCGGGCTGCTATGCATCCGGCTTCGCCGCGATCGTTTATCCGATGATTCAGAGCGGATTTCTCCCGAAGGATTATCCGCTGACCTGCCACGCGGTTTCCGGATACAGCGGCGCGGGCAAGGGCGCGATCGCGGTTTATGAATCCGATGACCGCCCTGCGGAATTTGATTCCCCGCGGCAGTACGCGCTCGGCCTTACCCATAAGCATCTGCCCGAAATGCAGAAGGTCTCCGGTCTGGATTTCCCGCCGGTATTTAATCCGCTTGTCTGCGATTATTACGCCGGAATGGTCGTTTCCGTTCCGCTGCACCGCCGTCTGCTGAACGGAAAACCGTCGATCGAACAGATCCACGAAATGTTCGAGAAGCATTATGACGGTCAGCGTTTTGTCAAAGTTCGCGCATTACAGGGCGCCGATGTCCTCGAAAACGGCTTCCTGCCGGCAAATACGCTCGCAGGAACAAATCTGCTGGAGATCTTTGTCTGCGGCAATGATGAACGCATCCTTCTGGCATCGCGGCTCGATAATCTCGGCAAGGGCGCATCCGGCGCGGCGCTCCAGTGCTTTAACCTCATGACCGGCGCACCGGAAGAAACCGGATTGGAATAAGGAGATCAGAAAATGAAATTACAGAGCTTTCAGGATTATCCGTTCACAGAGGGCGGCGTCTGTGCCGCGCAGGGCTTCAAAGCGAACGGCGTATACTGCGGACTGAAGCATCAGGAGCTTTCCGCGGCTACACGGCAGGCTGCTGCTGCCAATGAAGCGGATGATGCTGCACCGAAAAAGAACGATCTTGCGATGATTTTCGCTGATAAGGACTGCGCGGCAGCAGCGGTCTATACCTCGAACAAGGTCAAGGGCGCACCGATCGTCGTAACAAAGGCGCATCTGCAAAACGGCAGAGCGCGCGCTGTCATCGTCAATTCTGTCAACGCGAATACCTGCAATGCTGACGGCGAGGAAAAGGCGAATGCAATGTGCAGACTCGCGGCGGATGCTCTTGGCATCGCACCGGAGGATGTGATCGTCGCATCAACCGGCGTCATCGGACAGATCCTACCGATCGAACCGATCGCGGCTGCGATCCCTGCGCTCGTTGACGGTCTTTCCTATGAGGGCAACGAGGAAGCCGTTCATGCGATCATGACAACGGACACCCGCGAGAAGCAGGTCGCCGTCAGATTCCGGATCGGCAAGCAGACCTGCACGCTCGGCGGTATGCTCAAGGGCAGCGGCATGATCCATCCGAATATGGCTACCACGCTGACCTTCCTCACGACGGACTGCGCGATCTCTCCGGCAATGCTCCAGCAGGCGCTCTCCGATGTTGTCCGCGTCACGCTGAACCGCGTTTCGGTTGACGGCGACCAGTCCACGAATGACATGGTCTGCGTCATGGCGAACGGTCTCGCCGGCAATCATGAGATAAAGGACGAGGGCAAGGATTACGCAGTATTCCGCGGCGCTCTTTACGCTGTCATGCTCAATCTCGCGAGAATGTGCGCGGCCGACGGCGAGGGCGCAACAAAGCTGATCGAATGCGTCGTATCGGATGCACCCGATGAAAAGACTGCGGAGACCATTGCAAAGAGCGTCATTGAATCCAGTCTGTTCAAGGCTGCGATGTTCGGCGCCGATGCGAACTGGGGCAGAATCGCCTGTGCAATGGGCTATTCCGACTGCGAATATGATGTCAATAAAGTCCATGTCGATCTTGCATCGGCAAAGGGAAAGATCACGGTCGCGAAAAACGGCTGCGGCGTTCCGTTCTCGGAGGATGACGCCAAAACCATTCTGCTGGAGGACGAGATTCAGGTGCTGATCTCGCTCGGCGGCGGCGAAGCCTCTGCAATCGCATGGGGCTGCGACCTCACCTATGATTATGTGAAGATCAACGGCGATTACAGAAGCTGAAAGAGAGGAAGCATAGCATGATTCAGAAAATGGAAATTCCGGAGAATATCTCCACACAGATCCGTTCACAGGTTCTGATTGATGCGCTGCCCTATATTCAGCGCTATAACAACAAGATCATCGTCGTGAAATACGGCGGAAACGCCATGACAAACGAATCGCTGAAGGAAGCGGTCATGAGCGACATCGTCCTGCTTTCTCTGGTCGGCATCCGCGTCGTGCTCGTTCACGGCGGCGGCCCCGAGATCAGCGATATGCTGCACAGACTGAATATCGAAAGTAAATTCATCGGCGGTCTGCGCTATACCGATGCCGAGACTGCGGATGTTGTCCGCATGGTGCTGGCCGGTAAGGTCAACAAGGAGCTGGTCGCGCATCTGACACGCCATTCCGGTCAGGCCATCGGTCTTTCCGGCATCGACGGCGCACTGCTTCAGGCGCGAAAGAAGGATTCCAAGCCGGATCTCGGTCTTGTCGGCGAGATCACTGCCGTCAACACAAAGCCGATCCTCGTCGCACTCGACAACGGCTATGTGCCGGTCATCGCGACGGTCGCCTGCGGCCCGGACGGTCAGGTCTACAATGTCAATGCGGACACGGCTGCGGCTTCGATCGCGGCTGCACTCGGCGCGGAAAATCTCATTCTCATGACGGATATCGCCGGACTGCTGCGCGATAAGGACGATCCGACAACGCTCATCCCCTCCGTCAATATCAGCGAGGTGCAGAACCTCAAACGGCAGGGCATCATCTCCGGCGGCATGATCCCGAAGATCGACTGCTGCGTCGAAGCGATCCGCCGCGGCGTCAAAAAGGCTGTCATCATCGACGGCAGAGTGCCGCACTCGATCCTCGTTGAGATTTGCAGCAATGAGGGCGTCGGCACACAGTTCCTGAGCGTTTACTGATTCAGTGATAAGGAGTAAAATATAATGAATACCATACAGGCAACCGACCGGTATACAATGAAGGCCTTCGGCCGGATCCCGCTGGTCGAGGCGCAGGGACACAACTGTACCTGCACCGATGAAAACGGAAAAACATACATCGACATGGGCAGCGGCATCGGCTGCAATGTCCTCGGCTGGTGCAACGATGCGTGGACAGAGGCTGTCTGCAATCAGGTCAGAAAGCTCCAGCACGCCTGCAATTATTATTACACCCAGCCGCAGGCGGAGCTTGTCGAAAAGCTCGCAAAGGTGACCGGATTCAAGCGGATGTTCCTCGGTAATTCCGGCGCGGAGGCAAATGAATGTGCGATCAAGGTCGCACGGAAATACAGCTCTGACAAATACGGCAAGGAGCGCGGCACGATCATCTCACTGGTCAACAGCTTCCACGGCAGAACGCTCGCGACACTCGCCGCGACCGGTCAGGATGTGTTCCACCAGTATTTTTATCCGTTCCCGACCGGCCATGTCTTTGCAAAGGCAAATGACATCGACGATCTGAAATCAAAGCTCGACGGCACCGTCTGCGGCATCATGATCGAGCTGATCCAGGGCGAGGGCGGCGTCTGCGCACTCGATCCGGAATATGTGAAAGCCGTGAAGCAGATCTGCGATGAGAACGATATCATCCTCATCATTGACGAGGTGCAGACCGGCTGCGGCAGAACCGGCGCATTCCTCGCGCAGCAGCTCTACGGCATTCAGGCGAATGTCACGACAATGGCCAAGGCAATCGGCGGCGGCCTGCCGATCGGCATTTGTCTCGTCGATGAGAAATGCGAGGATGTCATCACCCCCGGTACGCACGGCTCGACCTTCGGCGGCAATCCCGTTGTCTGCGCCGGTGCAGTCGCAGTGCTGGATACGATCACGGCAGACGGCTTCCTTGATTCCGTGAAGGAAAAGGCGGCATATCTCCGGAGCGATCTGGAAAAGATCCCGGAGATCGAATCGCTCTCCGGCATTGGCATGATGATCGGCATAAAGCTCAAAACAAAGGACGCGCATGATGTCATGCTCGCCGCGAATGATGCGGGACTGCTCGTCCTGACCGCAAAGGATAAGCTCAGACTGCTCCCGCCGCTGACGATTACGAAGGAAGAAATGGATGCGGGACTTGCGATCCTCCGCAAGGTCCTCGCCTGACCGATACCAGAAAGGATTGATACCATGAAACATCTTCTCAAGCTGCTGGATCTCTCGAAGGAGGAGATCCTCGAACTGCTGAATCTCGCAGATCAGCTGAAATATGAGCGGAAGCACGGCATTCCGCATCCGCATCTCACCGGCAAAACGCTCGGCATGATCTTCCAGAAGGCCTCGACGCGGACACGCGTTTCCTTTGAGACCGGCATGGTGCAGCTCGGCGGCTATCCCCTGTTCCTCTCCGCAAACGATCTGCAGATCGGCCGCGGCGAACCCGTTCAGGATACCGCACGCGTGCTTTCACGGTTCCTCGACGGCATCATGATCCGGACATTCGCACAGCAGGAGGTCGAGGATCTTGCAAAATTCGGCAGCATCCCGATCATCAACGGCCTGACCGATTTCTGCCACCCCTGTCAGGTTCTCGCTGACCTGATGACGGTCCGTGAATACAAAGGCAGCCTTGAGGGACTGAAAATGTGCTACATCGGTGACGGCAACAACATGGCAAATTCGCTGATCGTCGGCGGTCTGAAGGTCGGCATGGATGTTGCGATCGCCTGCCCGAAGGATTATCAGCCGGACAAAGCCGTTCTGGATTTCGCGAATCCGACCGGCAAATTCACAATGACCGACAAGCCGATCGAAGCGGCAGTTGATGCTGATGTGATCTTCACGGATGTCTGGGCATCCATGGGACAGGAGGGCGAAGCAGAGCAGCGCAGGATCGCATTCGCCGGTTATCAGGTCAATGACGAGCTGCTCGGCGCTGCGCATCCGGACTGCATGATCCAGCACTGCCTGCCCGCACACCGCGGCGAGGAGATCACCGAAAAGGTCTTTGAAGCACACGCAAACGAGATTTTCGATGAGGCTGAAAACCGCCTGCACGCACAGAAGGCAGTTCTCGTAAAGCTGCTCGGCAGCCGGTAACATACTGGAATACAGCGGTCAGGCAGTGTCTTGGCCGCTGTTGCTTTCCCGCATCCATACCGGCACCGCAAAAAGCCGAATCGAAAGGAAATCTGCAATGCTGCTGGATTATATCACCTCAAATTTTATCACGCTGGTGCTGCTGGTGTCGATGTCTCTGCTTGTGCTCCATAACCGAAAGGCAGATATTCCTGCATCCGGACTGTTCCACATCCCGATCCTGCTGATCTTTGCTATGACGGTCACGAGCTATGTCAATGAGCTGACCGGAAATGCCCTGCTGGACGGTACTGCCTCAGATCCCGAATTATACCGAAAGATCCGGTTCATATCAGCAGATATCGAATATATCCTGCGGCCGTTTCCGATCTACATCGAACTGCTGCTGATCGTTCCCGACCGGCGGAAAAAGCTGCTTTCTCTCGTTCCTGCAATTTTCAATACACTGGTCTATTTGTTTGCATTTTTCGCGCCGCAGTTCGTTTTCGGGTATCATGAGGACGGTCATTTCTACCGCGGGCCGCTTGGTCTGACGGTTTATACCGTACAATTTGCGTATCTGTTTCTGCTGATGTTTTTCTCTGTCCGGTTCTTCCGGAAATCAAATCAGAGAAATATCTCGCTGATTGTCATGATCGTAGCGCTTGCGCTGATCACCGCAGTATTTGAATCCAATTCGATCCTGACCGGCTATGCAAATCCGATCGCGGCGGTCTGCCTGCTGCTTTATTATGCGTATCTCTCAACGATCCACGCGGAGGAGATCCGGGAACAGATCGCGCAGCAGGAACTGCGTCATGCGCGGGATAATCTGTCTATTCTCCGCACACAGATCCAGCCGCATTTCATTCTCAATTCCATGAGCGTGATCCGTTTCCTTGCGAAAACCGATCAGGCCAAGGCGGTCGAGAGCATTGACCTTTTCTCGGATTATCTGAAAGCGCATCTCAATGCACTGCGTTCCGATGACATGATCCCTTTTGAAAAGGAGCTTGAAAATGTCCGGGCGTATCTCTCCCTCGCGCAGATGGATACCTCGCGCAATGTCCGGATCGAATATGATATCAAAGAAATGGATTTCCGCCTGCCGGCGCTCTCGCTCGAACCTCTCGTCGAGAATGCAGTCAAGCACGGCATCGGTGACAAGGGCGGAACGGTCTCTGTTTCCACGCGGACGGAGGAATCGCAGATCATTGTCGAAATACGCGATACCGGCTCCGGCAAATCCCATCTGACAAAGGCGGAGAATGAACGGCTCGGCATCGGGATCTCGAATACACGAAAGCGTCTTGCACTGCAATGCGGCGGCACGCTACATGAGCATTACAGCGAAAACGGATCAACAGTGACGGTTATCATACCGATACAGAGAAAGGAGTCCGAGCATGAATATTCTGATCGTGGATGACCGCCGGATGATCGTCAGCGATCTGACGGATGAGCTCTCCAAGCTGTACCCCGACGCTAAATGCACCGGCACGACCGATCCGCTCTCGGTGATACAGCTCTGCGCGCAGAATGATTTTGATGTTGTCTTTCTGGATATCGAAATGCCGGAGATCGACGGCATCAGCCTCGCGAAAAAGATCCTCACGAAAAAGCCGCGAACCAATATCATCTATATCACCGGATTTGAACAGTACGCGCTGGAAAGCTACGACACATTTGCAAGCGCATTTCTGGTGAAGCCCGTCAGCACCGAAAAGCTGCGCATCGCAATGGAGAATCTGCGCTATCCTGTCTCGGAGATCACCGATGAAATGATTCTGCGGCAGACATCCGGCGTTGCCGTGATTGGAGCGAACATCGAAAAATACCGCAAAGCCAGAAATATTTCGCGCAGTGATCTGGCTGAAAAAATGCAGGTCTCGCTCTCGACTGTCTACCGCTGGGAAAGCGGAGACCGCATTCCGGATGTCACAATGCTCATGAAGCTTTGCAGGCTTCTCGGCGTCAGCGCAGATACGCTGCTGCGCGGAGTCAGTGAGGACTGAACGGCAGACAGATTCATTGTCTGTTCAGTTCACCGGCGCAAGACTGTCCGCGTACTGCGTACATCCGTATGCACAAAAAGCACAGTTTTCACAGTCAATCTTTGTGCGCACTGCGAATTGATTTTTTTATGCAAATCGAATATACTATATATGGTAATTTATCATTTGAAAGGATGAGTATATATGTCAGATATCCAAATGGGCAGCAAGGTCGTGAAATTCGGCGGCAGCTCTCTTGCAGATGCAGGCCAGTTCCGCAAGGTCAGGGCGATCATCGAATCCGATCCGCAGCGGAGATATGTTGTGCCGTCTGCACCGGGCAAGCGGCATTCCGCCGATATCAAAATCACTGATCTGCTCTACACCTGCCAGAAACTTGCCTCGACCGGCAAGGATTTCTCGGAACCGCTGGAAATGATCCGCTCGCGTTATCTGGAGATCGCAAAGGAGCTTGGGCTTAGCTTTGATCCGACCGACGAGCTTGACCGCATTGCGCAGCGCCTGAAGGAAGGCGCGACACGGGACTTTGCCGCAAGCCGCGGTGAGTATCTGAACGGCATGATGCTCGCGGATTATCTCGGCTTTCCGTTCATTGATGCGGCGGATGTGATCTGCTTCAATGAGAGCGGAACGCTGCTGATGACTGAAACCATGATGCTTCTGCGCGAGCGCCTTGCCGAAACGCAGAATGCCGTCATCCCCGGCTTCTACGGCGCAGGCCCGAACGGTGAGATCATCACATTCTCCCGCGGCGGCTCCGATATCACCGGTTCGCTGGTCGCGAGAGCTGTACGCGCCGAGATCTACGAGAACTGGACGGATGTCTCCGGCGTTCTGGTCGCCGATCCGCGCATCGTCAAGGATGCCGCAGTCATCAACACGATCACCTATGAGGAGCTGCGCGAGCTTTCATACATGGGCGCAACGGTTCTGCATGAGGACGCGATCTTCCCGGTACGCGCTGCCGGCATCCCGATCAATATCCGCAATACGAATCAGCCGTCTGACCCCGGCACACTGATCGTCGCGGGCGACAGCGCGGATTCCGATGCGCAGACCGGCTACACGATCACGGGCATCGCCGGCAAGAAAGGCTTCTGCGCGATCAACATTCAGAAAGCTATGATGAACGCAGAGCTTGGCTTCTGCCGCCGTGTGCTGTCCGTTCTGGAGGATATGGGCATTTCATTCGAGCATATGCCCTCCGGCATCGACACCATGTCGATCATTCTCGCGGAGGATGCGATCAAGGGCAGAGAAAAGACGGTTCTGTCACGCATCCGCAAGGCAGTCGAGCCGGATGTCTGCGAGATCGAGCACGGCATTTCGCTGCTGGCAGTCGTCGGCAGAGGTATGCGCAGAACACGCGGTACTGCCGCCCGCATTTTCGCGGCGCTGGCGCATGCGCGCATCAATGTCAAGATGATCGACCAGG
>DGSY01000134.1 GCA_002394125.1 Ruminococcus sp. UBA4350 | reverse complement strand
CGATATTGCCGGGATTGATGCGGATTTTGTCGATGCCGGCATCTGCGGCGGCAAGCGCGAGCTTGTAGTCAAAGTGAATATCGGCGACCAGCGGGATCGAGACCGCCTGTTTGATTGCGGGAATCAGCGCAACGGCGTCCATATTCGGAATCGCGGCACGGACGATCTCACAGCCCGCAGCCTCGAGCGCCTTCGCCTGTGCGACCGAGCCTGCGATGTCATCGGAGCGCGTGTTGAGCATGGACTGGATGTAGATATGCTTGCCGTCGAGCAGACATTGCCCGACCTTGACGGGATGCAGATTTCTCATGTATTTTCGTCCTTTCCGATTATTCTGTGTCAGTGCTGTCCGCCGGAGTCTCCTCCGGCTCTGCGGTGTTTGTCTCCGCGTCCTCTGCGGGGATGACCGTCTCATATGTATCCGAGTAATTGCAGACGCAGAAATCATTTTCCTCCCAGCGGATGACATAGACGCAGACCGGCGCATTCTCCTTGCGGTCATAGCGGATGCGGTATTTGCCGTCCGGCAGATAGCAGACCGCATAGGCGCCGAGCAGCGTGCTTTCATCATGATGCACCGGCATCGTCATCATGGATGCGGTCTCATCGACGCGCAGCCGGTAATTCATCGTGACGGCGAGATAGAGGATGATCAGCTCAACGATGCCGGCGGTGATGCACCAGTTATAGGCGTGCAGAAAAATGCCGGCGATCAGTGCCGCGAGAAACAGCACGGCCGCCTGCAATGCAGATTTCCGGCTGAGCCTTGCATCCTCATGGAACTGCCGGAGCACCTCCGGCCTGACCTCGGTCAGCTCAGGAAGCAGCGCCGCGTCGATCTCGGCCTGATCCTCCGGCGTCAGATTGCCTGTGATCCGGCGAACGCCCGGTGCTTTCAGAATCGGTTTCATGACAGAAAATCCTCCGGATGTTGTTCATAGACGGGATACCATGTGACATGATTGCGGAATTTGACAATGACAACGGTATTGCAGCTGCCGGAGCCCTCCGGCGCACGGAGCGTATACCGTCCGTCCGGCTGATAGAACACGAGATAACTCGTGTACCAGACACGGCCGTAGCGCCCGCGGTTTTCAATATCATACATATGGTCGATCGGCACCTTTGTAAAAACGGCGGAATCGTCGATCGAGAGCCAGACCGCGCCGACGCCTTTCGTAACCATGATGATGACAAAGACGATGACAGCGCCGATGCAGCCGGCAGTGAACGCGACCTTCGGATCACGAAATACACTGTCGCTATGGGAATATCTTCTGCGCGACGGCATAATGAACATGAGAAAGATCAGCAGGAATGCGCCGATGCTGATCGCAAATGCGCCTGCCAGCGAAACCTGCGTGCTGCTCATGTTTTCGGTGACAGCCTTTTTGACCTCCGGCGTGACCGGCTCCCAGAGCGGATAGGAGAGTGATTCGACGATCTCGCGCTCGCCTGCGCTGAGCCGCTGATATATCCACCAGCCGAGGACAAGCAGCGCAGGCGGGATCAGGAATGTCACGAATTTGATGCCTGCCGGAATATCCGGTATCAGCGACATCGGGATCACGATCGCAAGGGAGACGCCGGCAGCGATCAGCGGCCATGTGTGCCCGCCGAACGGACTTCTGTATTTGAGTCGTTTCATAGGGATTCTCCGATATGCAGATTTTTTGTATTATCAGTGCTGGAACAGCTTGGTGATATCCTGGAATGTGACCGCGACCATCAGCACCATGAGCAGTGCGAGGCCGGCGAAATGAATCGTACCCTCGACCTTTGCAGGGATCGGCTTGCGGCGGATCGCTTCAATGATGAGAAAGACCAGTCTGCCGCCATCGAGTGCCGGAAACGGGATCAGATTGAAGATGCCGACATTGATCGTGATAAACGACATCAGGTCGATCAGCGACATCGCCTTATCGCGGAGCGTTTCGCTCATCTGCACATATTCGGTCGTGCTGCCGATGATGCCGACAACGCCGGAAAGATCGTGGAAGCCGTATTTGCCCTTGATGAGATCGCGCAGCGAGATCCAGATCAGACGCGCCGTCGAGACGAACTGCTTTCCAGTGTAGGAGAGGACACGCCCGACAGTTTTATCCTGTCCGTAAACATAGAAGTCGATCATGCCTTCTGTTTCGGTATCGCGGAATTCGACATTTTCGAGCGTCACGAGCTGACCGCCGCGCTCCACGACGACCGTGAATGTATCCGCGTCGTCGTTCTGAAGCGCATAGAACACATCCTGCATCGTGTAGATGCGCAGACCGTTGATCTTCACAAAGCGGTCGTCCTTCTGAAGCCACTGCTCGGAGGTCGAGATGCTTTTGCCGTCATCATTTTTACGGAAATCCGCGACGGTCGTGCTGGTGATGCGTTCGTCCATGCAGGTGAGCAGGAGGATCAGGAAAAAGCCGAGGATGAGATTCATCGTCGCACCGGCGACCGTGACGAGCATCCGCTTCCAGACCGCAGCCTTGCGGAATGCGCGCGGGTCGTCGGAATTGTCATCCTCGCCCTCCATCGCGCAGTAACCGCCGATCGGCAGCAGCCGGAGAGAATATTTCGTTTCGCCCTTTTGCTTCGAGATCAGCGCCGGCCCCATGCCGATTGAGAATTCGAGTACGCGGATGCCGCTTTTTTTGGCGACAAAGAAATGTCCCGCTTCGTGGATCATGATAATGATGCCGAAGCAGAGGATCGCGACAAGAACGGTAACAATGGTCATAGTATTCTTCCTTTCGTTTCGTGCGAGCAGAATCCTGTAATCATATCATAACCGAAAAGCGTGGAAAGTTGTGAAACAGAAAGTGAAAAAGCTGCGAAATCAAGCATCTGCCGCGATCGCCTCCCGGACAAATTCACGCGCAGCGCGGTCAGCCGCCGCAACATCCTCATAGCAGGTGAGCGGCTTGACAGGGAGCTTTTCGAGCGCCGAATGCACCAGCTCGCCGATGCGCAGGAAGGGAATCTTCCGCGCAAGGAATGCCGCGACCGCTTCTTCATTGGCACCATTCGCAACGACCGGCGCACTGCCGCCCGTCTCACTTGCGCGGATGCAGGCAGTCAGGCAGTCGAAGGTGTCGAAATCGGGCTTTGCGAAGGTCAGGGTACCGTAATCGGTCAGCGAGAGCGGCTTGGTCGGGCAGGGGAGCCTGTCCGGATAGAGCAGCGCATACTGGATCGGGATCTTCATATCCGGCACGCCCATCTGTCCGATCACGGAATCATCCTGATAGACGACGGCGGAATGCAGCACGCTCTGACGGTGTACGACGATCTCGATCTGATCGGGCGCAAGGTCAAAGAGCCAGCGTGCCTCGATGAATTCGAGGCCCTTGTTCATCAGCGTGGCGGAGTCGATCGTGATCTTGTTGCCCATGCTCCAGTTCGGGTGATTGAGCGCCTGCTCGACGGTGATCTCCTTCAGATCGGCCTTTGTCTTGCCGAAGAACGGCCCGCCGGAGGCGGTGAGGATGATCTTCTTGAGCTGGCTGCGCTTGTTGCCCTGCAAGCACTGGAAGATCGCAGAATGCTCGCTGTCGATCGGGTAGATCGGGAGAGAGCGCTCCGCGGCTGCCTTCATGACGAGCGCACCGCCCGCGACGAGTGTTTCCTTGTTTGCGAGTGCGATCGGCTTATTCGCTTCGATCGCGGTCAGCGTCGGCAGCAGACCGACCATGCCGACGACGGAATTGAGCAGAAGCTCGGTGCTCTGATGCTGCGCGATCTCGCATAATCCGTCCATTCCTGCCAAAAGGCGGCAGCCAAGACCGGCTGCCGCTTCTTTTAATGCGGGATATCTGGATTCATCTGCGATGCAAAGCAGCTCCGGGCGCAGCTGACGCGCCTGCTTCACCAATTCGTCCACGCGGGTATTGGCAGCGAGTGCGGTGACGCGGATGCCGTGCATCTGCGCGACCTCGATCGCCTGTGTGCCGATACTGCCGGTCGAGCCGAGAATGGCTGTACTGTTTGTCATTGCGTGACTCCTTTTCTGTTATGCCAATTCAAAGAAATTGGTTGCCTGCACATACGCCGTGAAGAACGGGACGACCAGCAGAACGCTGTCGAAGCGATCGAGCACGCCGCCGTGACCGGGCATGATATTGCCGAAATCCTTGATGCCGAGCTGCCGCTTCATGGTCGAAGCAGCGAGATCGCCGAGCGTACCGAGAACGGCGCAGACCATTGCTATGATGATGACCGCGAACCAGTTGACGCCCATTGCGATGCCCTTGCTCTTCATGTAGGCGCTGTAGCCCATGCAGAATCCGATGAAGAATACCACATTTGCAGCGATGCCGCCTGCAAAGCCGAGAACGGTCTTTTTCGGGCTGATCTCCGGACAGAGCTTTGTCTTGCCGAAGAGCGTGCCGAAGAAATACGCGCCGGTATCCGAGATCCATGCGCCGCAGAGGGCGAGGACGAGATAGGCTACGCTGTGCTGCTCGTGGACATTGTTCAGCGTGACCGTTGCGGCCATTGCCGTCGGGATGAGGAACATTCCGGCGAGGTAGCAGAAGAACGCCTTTTCGGGCATTTTCTTCTTATGTCTGATATAGTCGTAGAGAACGACGCTGACCGCTGCGACCATGAGCATGGAGCGGTATCTTGCGATGATGCCGACCTGCACGAGCGGCAGACCGAGCGCATAGATCAGTGCAGCTGCGGAGGAGAGATGATAGCGCAGCAGTCCGTTGGCGCGCAGATATTCGTAGAGCGCGATCACGGAGATCGCACCGGCTGCGATCGGCAGAACAGCGGTATTATGCAGAAACAGAACAATCAGTGTGACTGCAACGCCGATCGCTGCAGTTATCAATCGTGTGACCATATGTGTGTTGCGGCGGGAAGTGCCGCGCCTCCAATCCAATCCAGTTGCGCAATTCGCAATGCGCCCGCAGATGTCAGAAATCATAGAGCCTGCATTGCGGTTTCAGGGAATTGCAGAAATCAAACAAAACAAATTACGGTTTCCGGTTCCGGAGCCTGACAGCATATCTTATGCCGGCTGCATGGCATTCAGACCGGTTTCGCAGATCAAAGACCGCCGAAGCGTCTGGTTCTGCGGGCGTATTCGACGATCGCCTTGTCCAGCTCGGCGGAATCGAAATCCGGGAACAGCGTGTCGCAGAAGTAGAATTCCGCATAGGCATTCTGCCAGAGCAGGAAATTCGAGAGCCGCTGCTCACCGCCCGGCCGGATCATGAGATCGACATCGGGCATATCCTTCGTATAGAGATGCTGTGAGATCAGCTCCTCGGTGATGTCCTCCGGCTGAAGCTTTCCCTCCTGTACGAGCTTTGCAAGCTCCCTGCAGGCGCCGGTGATCTCGTGGCGGGAACCGTAATTCGCAGCGATTCCGGCCGTCATCTTTTCAAATTCGCCGGTATCCTTTTCGATATCGGTGAACTGCTGCCGCAGATCGGCCTCGAAATCCTCGCGGTCGCCGAGCAGCACGATGCGTACACGGTCATCGAAATAGTTGTATGCATCCTTGAGATACTTGCGCATCAGATCCATCAGCGCATGGACCTCGTCATCCGGACGCTTCCAGTTTTCCGTGGAGAAAGCATAGAATGACATATATTCCACGCCGATCTCTCTGGCATACCGCAGCAGCTTGTGAAAGGTTCTTGCACCCTGCACATGACCGTAGGTACGCGGCATACCGCGCTTTTTCGCCCATCTGCCGTTGCCGTCCATGATGACGGCAATATGGCGGGGCATCATATCCGCCGGAACGGGCGGCTCATGCTTTTTTGCCATGCATTACTCCTTCGTGAGACCGGAGCCGATCAGAGGCTCATGATCTCCTTTTCTTTCTCGGCGGCGATCTTGTCAATCTCCTCCGTATAGCGGTCGGTCAGAGTCTGCGCCTTCTTTTCGGCGGACTTCTGATCGTCCTCGGTGATCTCGGAATCCTTCTTCAGCTTCTTGAATTTATCCATGAGATCGCGGCGCTCGTTGCGGATCTTGACCTTTGCCTCATCGCCGTATTTCTTCACGGTCTTGGCAAGCTCCTTGCGGCGCTCCTCGGTCGGCTGCGGGAAGACCAGACGGATCGTCTTGCCGTCATCGGTCGGGGTGATGCCGAGATCGGAGGCAAGGATCGCCTTGGAGATCGAGCGGATCGTCGAGGGATCGTAGGGCGTGATGAGCAGATTTCTGCCCTCGGAGACCGAAACGGCAGCGAGCTGGTTGATCGGTGTCGGGGTGCCGTAGTAATCGACAGGGATCTTGTCGAGGACGGCAGGATTCGCTCTGCCGGCGCGGATCGAGCCGTATTCCTTTTGCAGGTGGTCGATCACCTTTTTCATACTTTTTTCAGAAGCATCGAGCTTTTCCTTCAGCAATTCGAGCATTTGATTCATCTCCTTTGATCGTGATTCAATTAGATAGTATACGGATTGCCGGACACTTATTCCGGAAGGATCAGGGTACCGATCTTTTCGCCGACGCAGGCATCATAGATGTTGTCCGGTCTGCGCAGATCGAAGACGAGCATGGTCGTGCCGTTGTCGCGGCAGAGTGCTGCTGCGGTCGAATCCATGACGCCGAGCTGATTGTTGACGACCTCGGTAAAGGTCATGGTCTCATACTTCTTGGCATCGTCGAATTTGTTGGGATCCTTGTCGTAAACGCCGTCCACCATTGTCGCCTTCATGAGGATATCGGCCTCGATCTCGGCAGCACGGAGCGCCGCGGCGGTATCGGTCGAGAAGAACGGGTTTCCGGTGCCGCATCCGAAAATGACGATTCTGCCCTTTTCAAAGTGACGGATCGCACGGCTGCGGATATAGGGCTCCGCAAAAGCGGTCATGGTGATCGCCGTCTGCACGCGAACCTCTGCACCGAGATCCTCCAGCGCATCGGCGAGAGCCAGTGCGTTCATCGCAGTTGCGAGCATACCGATGTGGTCGGCTCTGGTGCGGTCCATCGCACCGGAGGAGCGTCCGCGCCAGAAGTTTCCGCCGCCGACGACGATGCCGATCTGTGCGCCTGCATCTGCGCAGCGCTTGACAGCACGGCAGATCGGCGTGATGACATCATAGTTCAGACCGGTCTTGTTGGAGCCGGCGAGTGCCTCACCGCTGAGTTTCAGGAGTACGCGCTTATATTTGAGTTCCATAGCTATCCCTCCGAAGTCATGATATACGATATTATTATACACGATTTTTTTCGGATTGTAAAGAGGAAAAACGAAAAAAATCGGATTTCTAACGATTTCCGCCCGTTTTGCTGTGAAAAAAGCACGGCTGCCGGAATCAGACCTGCTTTGCGCCGGCCTGTCTGCTATGCGGGGCGTATTGGTATCCGTAGGATACCAATACAAGCGAGCCGGAAAATGACGGTCAGAGCGGCAAGCATCTGCCGGATCTGTCATGCTGTGCCCATCCATGCCCATTTGCGGGATACGGGCATATCTGACGGGGGATTGCATGGTATGGGCTGGAAAGGCACCCATTGGCTGCCAATCCATGCCCACACTCCGAAAATCACGCTGTCAGGCGGGAAAAACCGCCGGAAACAGCCCGAAAACGCGGCTTTTTGCCCTGCCGTGCCCATTCATGCCCATTTGCGGGATACGGGCATATCTGACGGGGGATTGCAAGGTATGGGCTGGAACGGCACCCATTGGCTGCCAATCCATGCCCACACTCCGAAAATCACGCTGTCAGGCGGGAAAATCCGCCGGAAACAGCCCGAAAACGCGGCATTTTGCCCTGCTATGCCCATTCATGCCCATTTGCGGGATACCGGCATATCTGACGGGGGATTGCATGGTATGGGCTGGAAAGGCACCCATTGGCTGCCAATCCATGCCCACATCCGAAAAATCACGCTGTCAGGCGGGAAATCTGCCGGATCTGCCTGTTGACAGAGAACGGATGCCGAGCAAGGCATTGCACGCGGAACAGCAGCCGGAAAGCTGCACATTATACACCGGCGGAACGGTTTTGCCGAGGTGCTTTTTCGGCAAATATATAGTGCTGATGAGGTAAATATATAGTGCTGATTTTGGAAATACACGCCAAAAACACAAGATGTAGTGCCTTCGGAGTGAGAGAACGCAGGATGTTGTATAAACAAATGTTTATTTGTGCAAATAGTCGAATTCGGAACCGGAAAAAGAATTTTCGTAGTCATAAATGACGGAATCAATCGCACTTTCATAGGCCGCATTTTTCGCGTGAATGCAGAGTTTTCGGCGGCTGCCGGATTCTGCTCGATGAACCGCTGCCCGTGAAAACGGATGTATAAAAACATCGAAAATACGTTGTTTCACATTATTCACAAAACGAACGTTCCGCAAAATCACGCGTAAAATCACTGAAAAAAATATTGATTTGGGCTTGACAAAAATTATCGGATGATATATAATATTTGCGTAGGGACGTGATGGCCGGTCAACCACTCCGCTGCCACTGCCGTGGCAAGGATTGGGATGAAAAATACAACGGACGGTCAGCTCCCGCAGAGAACAAAAGCAAAGTGTGTAGAAGAGGAGAATCGAGACAGCAGGATGATGGTACCACCCCGCTGCCGGCATCCGAATATGCATTGCTGACGCCTGATCGGAAACAAAGAGATCATCAGGCGGCTTTGCATTCTGTTGCCGGTCGGGGCATCCTCCCGCCGTGCTCGGCACGAAGGGAGGCGCTGGTCAATGGCTCTGAGCAGTATGTCAGGCAAATTTTATGTTCAGATGGATCAGCGCGGCCGTATCAGTGTACCTTCCATCATCCGCACCTCGATCGGTGATACGCTCTACATCTCCGCAGATCAGCGCAGCAGACATCATCTGGTCATCCGCTCCGAGGAGGGCTTCAAGGCCGAGCTCGAACGGATCCGTGAAATGTGCATTGCACAGAATCAGGATATTCTCGAACCGGACGAGCTGCTCGATGAGATCGAGGATGCACGCAGAGATTTCACCGCCTTCACACAGAAGACATCTCCCGACAACAACGGAAGAATCACCGTCGATAAGGATCTCGTCGAATATGCGCAGCTCGGCGGCCGCATCATCGTGAACGGCGTCGGCGACTATGCCGAGATCTGGAACGAGGAGAGATTCAACGCGAATATCGAGGAATACAGAAAAGGAAAGGAACTCAGACGCGCAAAAATCGACGCTGCGCGCCGCGCACGCCGCGGTGAGACTGCGTCAGAAAAATGAGGCATCGTATGACGGATCTTCATGTATATCATGTGCCGATCATGCTGAATGAGGTGCTCGAAGATCTGGCTGTGAAGCCGGACGGGATCTATGTGGACGGCACGGCCGGCGGGGGCGGACATTCCTTCGCGATCGCGCAGCGTCTGACAGGCGGCGGACAGCTGCTTGCCATGGATCAGGATCCCGATGCCGTTGCGGAAGCAGGCAGAAGGCTCGCCGGAATGCCGGCAGAGATCGTCCATGCCAATTTTACGGAAATGGGCAGAGTCCTCGCAGAGCATGGTACAAGGGCGGACGGTATTCTGCTGGATCTGGGCGTCAGCAGCCATGAGCTGGACGAAGGCTCACGCGGATTCTCCTATAAGCAGGATGCGCCGCTCGATATGCGGATGTCGCAGACCGGAAGAACCGCGGCAGACCTTGTCAATACCCTGCCGGAGGACGAGCTGAGCCGTGTCATCTTTCAGTACGGCGAGGAGAAATTCGCAAGGCAGATCGCGGCGAAGATCGTGAATGCCAGAGCGGAAAAGCCAATCGAAACGACCGGCGAGCTCGCGGAGCTGATCTTAAGCGCTGTGCCCGCAAAGGCCAGACGGGACAAGAATCCCTGCCGGAAAACCTTTCAGGCGATCCGCATTCTGGTCAATGACGAGCTGAACTGCCTCACATCGGCACTGGAAACGGCGTTCGATTCTCTGAAGCCGGGCGGCAGACTCGTGATCCTGACATTCCACAGTCTGGAGGACAGGATCGTCAAGCAGGCATTCGCAAACCGGTGCAGAGGCTGCATTTGTCCGCCGGAATTTCCGGTCTGTGTCTGCGGACACAAGCCGGAGGGCAGACTGATCCGCCGGAAGCCCGCGACGGCTTCCCCGGAGGAAACCGCACAGAATCCCAGAAGCCGCAGCGCAAAGCTGCGGAGCATCGAAAAGCTGTAATCAGAAAAAGATAACCGATACAAAGAAGGAACAAAGGGCTCTCTCAGCAGAGCGGAAAGAATAAGCAACTGCAAAACGAGTGTGGAAACGGTTGCTGCGCAGGCCGGCCGATATACAAAAACAATACGGCCGGCCGGCAGCGGACATCAAAGCTGCGGAGGTGACCTCGATGGCAGAGGATTTCTCGGTGCCGTTTCCCGGTGCCGATGAGGAACAGGCCGAAGCATGGCGGATGCTCTTGCTGCATAGTCAATCAGTAAGAAAACAAACGGATGCGGATCAGAAAAATCATACAGAGGATTTCGCTCCGGTGAACAGAACGGTCTCAGATACTGCGATGCGGATGCTCGAACAGCAGCGCCTTGCGGATGAACGCGAAATGCGGCGTATGCAGACAGAGGAAAACCGCCGCAGAGCGCTGCTCGGTGCGCAGCGGATCCGTGAGATCCGGCAGGATGCGGATACACCTGCCGACCCGCAGCGCGCTCTCGATGAGATCGACGTCAGTATTCCGTCGGAAAACGGCAGAAAAAAGCAGAATAACCGGAAAAGCAGCCGGCAGGGAAACCGGCCGGATAACCGGAAGGCCAAATCAAAACAAAAGAAAACAAAACAAAACAAACCCGCAGATCAGCCCCCGAAAAAAACGGAAACCAAGCCCGCAGAAAGCACCGCGAAAAAGCGGTCGGCGGGAGGAAGATATTCGACGCCGCAGGAGGAAGAGCCGGAGCGCGCAAACCGCAGCCGCATCTCAACTGCCGGCGCCGTGACACTCGGCATTCTGACCGGCGTTCTGATCGGAACGGTCATTTACGGCAGAGTCCAGACCAATGAGATCTATACCGAGATCGCTTCGCTTCAGGCGGAATATGACGACCTCGTTGCCAGAAATATCAGCATGAGATCTGAAATGGAAGGCAAGCTGACAGTCAAGAATATCGAGGAATATGCAGAGAAAACACTCGGACTGATGCCGCTGAATCAGTCGCAGATCGAATACATCCAGCTCCAGACCGAGGACGAGGTCACGATCTCCGAGCCGGAGGATAATTTCTTCGTTTCGATCAATGACTATCTCGTGAGCATCTGGGAATATCTGCGCGGCAAATAACATAGAGTATCACTGTGAAGGGCCGGCCGGTTCAGAGGGCAGACGGCCGCTTCCCTTCACGGAGGTCATATATCAAATTGTGTAGAGCAAAAGAAACGGAGCAGCCTGCTTCACGGCAAAGAAACACATCCGTCCGTGACAGGCAGGAGATGCAGAAAGAGATTCATCTCCGGACTCCGCGTGCAGAACAAAAGAAAAGGCAAGCGGAAGAGACAGATCCGGCATCAGCCGGACAGTGCGCATCGCAGAGATCCTGCGGATGCAGAGCAGGCTTGCCTGAACGGGATATCGGGCGGAGCTTTTTGTTCCGCCTGTTTCTTTTTGCAGATCAATCGGAAGGGAGTGAGCGCTGTGCCGGAAGCGGCAGGCAAAAACAAGCACAAAAAGATCCATGCCTCCAAAAATCAGACATGGAAACGCGGCTATCGCTCCAAGGGTCCGTCCACGAGCATGAAGGTGCGCGCCTATGTTCTGATACAGGGCTTCGTCCTGCTGAGTGCGATCGCGCTCAGTGCCAACTTAGCGCGCATTATGCTGTTCCAGCATGATTATTATACGGAAATGGCCAATTCGCGCCAGTTCGGAACGATCACGATCCCGGCGGCACGCGGCACGATCTACGATGCATCCGGCATGGTCGTTGCGCAGAGCGCGACCGTCTACAAGGTCTTTCTCGATCCGGGACTGTTCCGGAAGGAAATGGAGCTGGTCGAGAAGCGCAATGCAGAGATCGCGGAGGGCGGGGATGATGCGGAGAAATCCGATATCGTCTCAACGGAGGCCGTCCGGCAGCAGCTGACCGAATATCTCGCAGAGATCCTTGAGATCGACGAATCCAAGATCAGCGAGGCCTTTGACAAGGACAGCAATTATGTCGTGCTGAAAAAGCAGGTCGAAAAAAGCCGTGCCGACAAGATCATCGAATACATCGGTGATATCCGCGTGCCGGGCAGCTCGCGCAGCATCCGCATCTCGTCGATCAGCCGCGAATCCGATACCAAGCGCTATTATCCGCAGAATGAGCTGGCCGCATCGGTCATCGGCTTCAACAATGCCGACGGCCACGGCTTCTACGGCGTCGAAAAATATTATGACGAATATCTCTCCGGCATCGACGGCAGAACCGTCACGGCCAGAGACGCGAACGGCAACGAAATGCCCTACCGCTATTCCAAGACCTATGCCGCGCAGGACGGCGATGATGTCTATCTGACGATCAACATGACGCTGCAAACCTATCTCGAAAACGAGATCAGCAAAATGGTCGAAACATACAAGGTCGGCAAGCGTGCCTGCGGCGTGATGCTCAATGCAAAGACCGGCGCGGTGCTGGCAATGGCATCGGTCGGCGGCTTTGATGCGAATGAGCCCTATGAGATCTACGATCCGGTCACGGCCGCAGAGGTCAAAAGCATCACGGACGAGAAAAAGCATGACGAAGCACTGAGTGAAGCGCGGGAAACACAGTGGCGCAACAAATGCGTCACAGAGACCTATATCCCCGGTTCCGTTTTCAAGGTCTATACCGCCTCTGCGGGACTGGAGGAGGAAAAGGTCAATTACGACACCGATTCCTTCACCTGCAACGGCATCGTCAATATCTCCGGAACGGATATCCGCTGCTCGATCTATCCGGGCGCACACGGCGTGCAGGGCTTTGAGGATATCCTGAAAAACTCCTGCAACCCGGCGTTCATTGAAATCGGCAGACGGCTCGGCAAGCAGCTGTTCTGTCAGTATTTCGAGGCATTCGGCCTGACCGAAAAGACCGGCATCGACCTGCCGGGCGAAAGCTCCTCGATCTATACCGCACTGTCCGGTATGGGCCCTGTTGAGCTGGCGGCGAGCTCATATGGTCAAAACAATTCACTCACTCCGATCGAGATGGTGACGGGTTATGCTGCGGTGGTGAACGGCGGCTACCTGCTGCAGCCTTTCGTGGTCAGCAAGATCGTCGATCAGGCGGGAAATGTCGTACTTTCCAAAGAAAAAACAGTGCGCCGGCAGGTGATCTCCGAGGAGACCTCCGCGAAAATGCGCAAGGCGCTGCAATATGTCGTTGACAACAACGGCGGCAGCAACAATGCTTACATAAAGGGATACAAGATCGGCGGCAAGTCCGGTACATCCCAGAAGCTCATGGGCTATGTCAAGGCAGGCGAGGAACAGTATGTCGCCTCCTACTGCTGCTTTGCACCGGCGGATGATCCGGAGATCGTGCTGCTCATCATGGCGGACGAACCGGATAAGACGATCAGCTACTACGGCTCGACGGTCGTTGCGCCGTATTCGAGAGCAGTTTTGGAAAAGGCGCTGCCGTATCTCGGCTATTATCCCTCCTACACGCTGGAGGAGGAAGCCCACAAGGATATCACCGTTCCGATGGTCATTGACAATTCTCTTGCGGAGGCAAAGAAGAAGCTCGAGGATCTCGGCCTCAACTGGGAGGTCGTCGGCAGCGGAAACAGCGTCAACATCCAGATGCCGATCACCGGTACATCCGTTGCAAAGGGCGGAACAGTCATGCTCTACACCGGCAAGGCGGACAACAAGCCGACCGTCACCGTGCCGTATGTCATCGGTCACACTCTGGCAGAGGCGAATACGCTCTTTGCCGAGGCCGGACTCAACTATGTCGCAAAGGGCTCGCTGAATCAGGATGCGACGATCCTGCTGCAAAGCGTTCCCGCAGGTACACAGGTCGAAAAATGGTCGGTCATCAGTGTCGATATCGGACACAACGCAGATACCGGCTGATATCCGGAAACCGCAGTTCTTCAGGCCGCCGGACGGATGAAAGCCGTCCGGCAGGCTATCTGCAAAGTGATGAAAACAGTCCGGCTGCGGCCGGCGAACGGAGAAGGAACATGAAGCTATATACAATTCTGGAAGCATTGCAGACAACGCTTGCCGATACCGAGATCACAGGCGTGACGGACAATACCTGCAAGGTAAAGCCGGGATGCATTTTTGTTGCGATCCGCGGCGCAAAATTCGACGGCCACGATGCAGCTGCCGCGATGCTCGAAAAGGGCGCGGTGCTGGTCATTGCGGAGCGCGATCTCGGACTCGGTCAGCGGCAGATCATCGTCTCGAATACCCGCAAGGCATTCGGCGACCTCTGCGCGGCATGGTACGGCCATCCGGAAAGGCAGATGCGCTTTGTCGGCGTGACCGGCACGAACGGCAAGACCACGACCGCGACGCTCATCAAGGAAATGCTGCGGCACGCCGGCCGGAAGGTCGGCCTGATCGGAACGGTGCAGTATGAGATCGGCGATAAGATCCTGCCCTCACCGAACACCACGCCGCTGACCGATGCCTATTTCGCACTGCTGCGGGAAATGGCGGATGCCGGCATCGAGATCGTCGTCATGGAGGTCTCCTCGTTCGGACTGGAGCAGTACCGCATCGGCCCGACACATTTCGAGGCTGCCGTCTTTACAAATCTGACGCAGGATCATCTCGATGTCCACGGCACGATGGAGAATTATTATCTCGCGAAAAAGATGCTGTTCGATATCTGCGATTATGCGGTCATCAATGCGAATGACGAATACGGCAAGCGGCTCTATGACAGTGTCACCTGCGAGAAGCGTACATACGGCATCAAACAGCAGGATTCCGACTGCTTTGATGCAATGGCGGACGGCATCCGGCTCAGCACGGAGGGCACCGAATTCACGCTGCATCTGCACGGCGAGGAGATCCCGATGTCGATGCGCATGACGGGAATGTTCAATGTCAGCAATGCGGTCGCGGCGATCGCGGTCGGCAGGAAGCTCGGCATTCCGATGAATGTCATCACGGAGCTGCTGCTCGATTATACCGGTGTCCGCGGCAGATGCGAGGTCATCCCGACGGCATTGGATTTCACGGTGATCTGCGATTATGCGCACACACCGGATGCGCTGGAAAAGACGCTCGCGAGTCTCCGCGAATGCACGGTCGGCAGACTGATCGCGGTCTTCGGCTGCGGCGGCAACCGCGATGCGGCCAAGCGTCCGAAGATGGCGCGGGCAGCGGCGGAGAATGCCGATTTTGTCATGGTCACATCGGACAATCCGCGTGACGAGGATCCGCTCGCGATCATTCAGGATATCCTCGCGGGACTGGCGGACAGCGATGTGCCGTATCAGACCGAGCCGGACAGAGCCGAGGCGATCTATCTTGCGATGAAGCAGGCCAAGACCGGCGATGTCGTTCTGCTGGCTGGCAAGGGACACGAGGATTATCAGATCATCGCAGGCGGCGTGCATCTGCATATGGATGAACGCGAGCTGGTCGCGGATGCGGCAAAGCGGATCTTCGCGGAAAAGGCTGAGGGCTGATCCGCAAATACACAAGCTTTTGGAGGTCAAAATGCCGATTTGGTTGAATTTATGTGCTGCGGTGACATCCGGCATCATCGCGGCTCTGCTGGGATTTGTACTGATCCCGTTTCTGCGCCGGATCCACTTCGGGCAGACGATTCTGGATGAAGGCCCTGCGTGGCATAAATCGAAGCAGGGTACGCCGATCATGGGCGGATTCCTGTTCATCATCGGCAGCATTGCCGCGACAGCGCTCGGCTATACGGTCTGGCGCATCATGGGCGGCACCGACCTGACCGCCGCGGAGACCGGCAATCACGCGCTGCGCCTGCTGACGGTGATGCTGTTCTCTCTGTTTTATTCCGGTGCCTGCGGCTTTACCGATGATTTCATCAAGGCGGTCAAGAAGCGGAATGAGGGACTGAATCCGAAGCAGAAAATTTTGTTCCAGATTGTATTCTGCGCCGCATTTCTGGCAATAATGTATGCGCTGGGCGATCACGAAACGACGATCGACCTCATTTTCGTCAAGCTGAATTTCGGCATCCTGTATTATCCGATCATGATGCTGTTCATGATGTTCCTCATCAACGCGGTCAACCTGACCGACGGCATCGACGGGCTCTGCGGCTCGGTCACGGTTGTGACGATGCTCGTTCTGACCGTACTCTGCGCGAGCTTCGGCGAGCGGGAGCTTTCGCTCTATGCGATCACGATCGCGGGCGGCTGCATCGGCTTCCTGATCTGGAATCTGCATCCGGCGAAATGCTTCATGGGCGATACCGGCTCGATGTATCTCGGCGGCGCGTTCGCAGCGCTGGGCGTTGCGTGCAGAATGCATCTGCTGCTCGCACTCGTCGGCATCGTTTATGTCGTCGATTGCCTGAGCGTTGTGATCCAGGTGACGTATTTCAAATACACGAAGAAAAAATACGGCGAGGGACGGCGCATTTTCAAGATGTCCCCGCTGCATCATCACTTTGAGCTCTGCAAGTGGAGCGAATACAAGATCGTAACCGTATTCTCGGCAGTCGGTCTGGCCGCAGGCGTTCTCGCGGTCTTCATCCGGCTCTCATAAAACTGACAGCCCAAAACGGAATGGAGCGGATTTGCTATGGCATCCTCAACAAAAATGAAATCATCCGGCAGCAGACCGCGGTTCCGTCCGGCCGGCAGAGGGCGGCGGCTGGTCAAGAGTGATCTGGACGGCGTTCTGCTCGGCACCGTCATTGCACTGCTGGTCATCGGCATCCTGATGATGTTCTCCGCCTCCTATCCGGCGGCGATCGAGGACGGACTCAGCGGCACCTATTACGCAACGCGCCAGCTCATTTTCGCCGGCATCGGACTGGTTGTCATGGCGATCCTCAGCGTTGTGGACTATCACATTTTCGAGAAGCTCTGGATCTCCGGAACGGCATTTGCAGTTGCGCTGATCATGCTGATTCTGGTGCTGATACCGGGCATCGGCTCCGATCAGGGCACATTCGCAAGGCGCTGGATCGCAGTCGGCGGCCTGACCTTTCAGCCCTCCGAGCTGATGAAAATTGCGATCGTTCTGTTCTTCTCCATGCTGATCGTCCGGAACGAGCACCGCATGAATACATTCCTCTACGGCATCGTTCCCTATATGCTGATGCTCGGCGTGATCGTCGGCCTGATGATGAAGGAGCCGCATATTTCGGGTACGCTCATCATTGCGACGCTCGCACTGGTTCTGATCTTTGTCGGCGGCGCAAAGCCTCTGCATTTCGGCATCATGATCATTGTCGGCGTAGTCGGACTGGCAGCCGTCGTCTTTTTTCTCATCAAGGTCAAGGGCGTCGATTATATCAATACGCGCATTCTCTCATGGCTGCATCCGTTTGATCCGGAATATATGCAGAATGAAACATGGCAGACCTGCCAGTCGCTTATCGCGATCGGCTCCGGCGGAATGTTCGGGCTCGGCCTCGGCGCATCCCGCCAGAAATATCAGTATCTGCCGGAGGCACAGAATGACTTCGTGTTCGCAATTCTCTGTGAGGAATTCGGATTTGTCGGCGCAGTGACGGTCATCCTGCTGTTCTGTCTGCTGATCTTCCGCGGATTCTATATCGCGGCAAAGGCAAAGGACAAATTCGGAATGCTGGTCGCGGTCGGTCTGACCGTACACATCGGATTGCAGGCGCTTCTGAATATTGCCGTTGTCAGCAATGCGATCCCGAATACCGGAATTTCGCTGCCGTTCTTCTCCTACGGCGGAACGGCGCTGCTGATGCAGCTTGCGGAAATGGGCGTTCTGCTGAATATTTCGCGGCAGGCGCGTCTGGACTGAGTGTCCGGAAGGGCAGGGGCAGACATGACGGAAATACTGGATCTTTACAACGAAAACGGCGAGCCGACGGGCGGAACGGTTCTGCGCGGGACACCGGTCCCGCACGGGTATTACCTGATGCTCGTCAGCATCATGACAGTGCGGAGCGACGGGCGCTTTCTCATTACAAAACGGGCGCCGGAGAAAAATTATGCCGGCCGCTGGGAGATCACCGGCGGCTGTGTGCAGTCCGGAGAAACTGCGGCGGAGGGCGCACTGCGCGAGCTGCGTGAGGAGACAGGCATCACTGCATCGGCGGCGGAGCTTTCCGACTGCGGGAGCTGCCGGCGCAGCAGCTATATCCACCGGTTTTTCAGAATACATAAGGACGTTCCCGAGGATTCGGTCATTTTGCAGCCGGGCGAGACCGACGCCTACCGCTGGGTGACTCCGGCGGAATACCGCGAACTCATGCGGACAGGCCGGACGATCCCGCATCACAATGCGATGATCCTTTCCTATTTCGGCGCACTGTTTGAATAGAAAAAGCAAAAGGAGTAGGTTATGAAAATTATGATTGCCTGCGGCGGCACCGGCGGACATATCAATCCGGCGCTGGCGATTGCCGAGATCATCCGGTCTCATGTACCCGATGCAGATATCCTGTTTGTCGGCACACCGGACGGCATGGAAGCGGAGCTTGTCCCGAAAGCAGGCTACAAAATGGAGCACGTCAATGCGGCGGGTTTTCAGCGGAGCCTGAGCCCGGAGAATATCCTGCGGAATTTCAAGGCGATCGGCTATGCTGTTTCCGGCGGAAACCATGCCTTCACCATCGTCAAGAATTTCATGCCGGATCTGGTCATCGGTACCGGCGGCTATGCCTCTGCACCGGTGCTGAATGCGGCACAGTGGCTCGGCGTCCCGACGGCGGTCCACGAGCAGAATGCATATCCCGGCGTGACGAACAAGCTGCTTTCGCGCAGAGCCTCTGCGGTCATGATGACCTTCGAGGCTGCGAAGGATCTGTTTCCGGCATCGGCAAAGACCGTCATGACCGGACTGCCCGTCCGCAGCGGCATGACGCGCAAAAACCGCGAATCCGCAAGACGGCAGCTCGGCGTCGGGGACAGTATGCTCATTGTCTCCTTCGGCGGCAGTCAGGGCGCAAAATGCCTGAATGATCTGATGCCGGAGATCATGCAGCGGCATTTGCAGTCGGATATGGATATCCGGCATATCCACGCATACGGAAAATTCGGCAGAAATACCGTTCCGGACGAGCTTCAGACCCGCGGCATCGCAGATGATCCGCGGCTGCGCGTCACGGAGTACATCCACGATATGGACATCTGCCTTGCAGCGGCGGATCTGGTCATCAGCCGCGCAGGTGCATCGACGCTCTGCGAGCTGGAGGCGATCGGACGGGCTTCGATCCTGATCCCGTATCCGACCGCTGCGGAAAACCACCAGTATCACAATGCGATGGTGCTGGGCAAGGCCGGTGCTGCGATCGTTATTGAGCAGAAGGATCTGACGGCGGATGTGCTGTATCAGCATATCGAATCGCTGTATCATGATCCGGAAAAGCGGCAGGCGATGCATCAGCGCGCAGGCGCACTGTTCCTGACAGATACGCCCGACCGTATCTGGAATACGATCAGCGGCATCCTGCAAAATGCCTCAAATATCTGAAAATCGTCAGGTCAGCACAGAATTCGCCCTTTTTGCATACGATAAGACATCAAGGCGAATGCCGGAATATTTGAGGTGATGCAAAATGACAGAGGAGGTATTGCGGATCCGCGGCGGCAGACCGCTGCGCGGTGAGATCTCCGTACAGGGTGCAAAAAACAGCGCACTGCCGCTGATGGCCTCAGCGCTGGTATGCAGAGGCGAGACGATTCTGACGAATGTTCCGCAGCTGACGGATGTTTATGCGGCAAGCCGGATTCTGAACCGGCTGGGCTGCCGCTGTACGGCAGAGGGGCAGACCGTCCGGATCGTCCAGAACGGACTCGATGCCTGCGAGATCCCCGATGCGGATATGCGTGCGATGCGTTCCTCGATCATGTTTCTGGGGCCGATCCTCGGCAGCACGAAGCAGTGCATTCTGACCATGCCGGGCGGATGTGAGCTCGGCCCGCGTCCGATCGACCTGCATCTGGAAGCGATGCGGAAAATGGGCGTTACGATCCGCGAAGAAGGCGGACGGATCCTTTGCAGAGCCGAACGCTTGACCGGTGCGCATATCCACCTGCCGATCCCGTCGGTCGGCGTGACGGAAAATATCATCATGGCGGCCGTTTGTGCCGAGGGTGAAACAGTTGTAACCAATGCGGCCTGTGAGCCGGAGATCGCAGATCTTGCGCAGTATCTGAATCAGTGCGGCGCGGAGATTCGCGGCGCAGGAACGCAGACTGTGACCGTACAGGGCGGCAGGCCGCTGACCGGAACGGAATACCGCGTCATGCCCGACCGGATCGCAGCGATGACATATCTCTGCGCCGGTGCTGCGGCCGGCGGCGCGGTCTGCATCAGCGATGCGGAGCCGGCGCATCTGAAAAGCTGTCTGTCCGTACTGGAGCAGGCGGGCTGCCGGATCGGCATCTGCGGCAGCCGGATCTTTCTTGACCGCAGCGGCGGGCTCCGGAATATCCGCTACATACGGACAATGCCGTATCCGGGATTTCCGACCGACGCGCAGGCGCTGATCTCTGCGGTCCTGTGTACCGCAAAGGGAACCGGCATGATCGAGGAAACGATCTTCGAGAGCCGGTTCAAGCATCTGGGCGAGCTGATGCGCATGGGCGCGGATATCCGCGTCACAGGCCATACCGCAGTCATCACAGGCGTGCCGAAGCTGCACGGTGCAGTCGTGACGGCGCCCGACCTGCGGGGCGGCGCGGCACTGGCTGCTGCGGCAGCCGGCGCGGACGGAGAGACCGTCATCCGGGGGCTGCATCATATCGACCGCGGCTATGAGGATTTTGCAGCGGTTTTCAACAGCCTTGGTGCAGATGCCGAACGCGGCAGTTTTTCTGCCTGAGAGCAGGAGAAAACCGGTCTGAGATCCGTTGATTGTTGAAAACTTTGTGGAATTGGTGAAAAACTCCGTTTCAAAGTGGGGAAAACGGCCGGTTTTCGCGTAGATTCGGCATTGAAGTGTTGAAAACTCTGTGGAAATTGTGGGAAATCGGCGGGCTTTTAACCTCCGGTTTTCCACAGCATTTTACGCAATATCGTCTTATTGAACAGGAAGGGGGTGTCAGCGGATGCAGGATGTTGTCAAAACGAATGTCAGACGGCAGAGAAGCAGCAAGCGGAAACGGCGCAGAAACCGCCGTCACACCGCGTATATCCTGCTTGTGATTCTGCTTGTTCTGGCGATCGGCGGTGCGCTTTCGATGACGCTGTTCTTCAACGTCAGAGACATCGTTGTCATCAACGAGACCGACACGCCCGATGAAAAGATCATCGAGCTGAGCGGCATCCGGATGCAGGACAATCTCGTCCGGCTGGATACGGCAGTCGCGGCGGAGACCATCCGTGCAAATGTCGTCTATGCGGAAAAGGTCACGGTGCGCAAGGTGTTTCCGTCTACGGCGGAGATCACCGTGCAGAAGGCCGTGCCGGTCGCAAATATTTCGCAGAGCTACGGCTATCTGCTCGTCAGCGAATCAAACCGCGTACTGGAGGAGCTGAAGGGCGATCCGCGTGAGGGACTCATCATCATCTACGGCTACAATCCGGCGGAGGGCTCGATCGGCATGGTGCTGCGCTCCGAGGACGAGAAGCGCGACACGATCCTCAAAACACTGACGCAGGCTGTTTCGCGCAGCGGAAACAAAATGATCTGGGCGATCGACATGGCGGAGCAGAGTGATATTCTTGTCTATTTCGGGGACAATATCGTATTCAATATGGGTTCGAGCAGCGACGCGGACTACAAGCTGCGGCTTGCTGCAAAGACGATTGAGCAGCTCAATCCGGAGAAAAAATACCGCCTGACGATGATCGGAAACAATCAGATTTCGGTCATTGCGGATGACTCTCTCACGATGCCCGGAACGAATGATAAGAACGAGGATACGAACGCTGAGAAGCGCAAAATTATATCAGAATTGCCATAATTTTCAATCAAATAAATTCCGGATTCGTGATTTAGTACAAATTGCAAAAATGCCCTTGCATTCTTCCGGAATCTATGATAAAATGTAGTATATGTTTGCAGACGGCTCTGCTGTCCGGAACCCACGGGCTGTCGAAATGGAGGAACTTTGGATGACTGATTTTGTATACGAAGATTCACTGGATCCGCAGGTAAATATCAAAGTCGTCGGTGTCGGCGGCGGCGGCGGAAACGCGCTGGACTGCATGGTTCAGGCGGATGTTAAAAACATTGAATATATCGCTGTGAATACCGATGCGAAGGCACTGCTGAATTCCAAGGCGATCACGAAGATCCAGATCGGCGCAAAGCTGACCAAGGGCCGCGGCGCCGGAAACAGACCGGAGGTCGGCAGACAGTCTGCGGAGGAGAACCGTGACGAGATCAGCAATGCACTCAAGGGCGCGGATATGATCTTCATTACCGCAGGCATGGGCGGCGGCACCGGAACCGGTGCGGCACCGGTCGTTGCACAGATCGCGCAGGAGCTCGGAATCCTGACGGTCGCTGTTGTCACGAAGCCGTTCGCGTTTGAGCGCGAGCAGAAAATGGCGCAGGCCGAGCGCGGCATCGAAACACTGAAAAAATACGTCGATTCGCTGGTTATCATTCCGAATGAGCGTCTGCTCGTCGGCGTGGACAAGCCGCTGACCATGCGTCAGAGCTTTGCTCTTGCGGATGACGTTCTGAAAACCGGCGTCAAGTCGATCTCCGACCTCATCGTCGAGGACGGCTATATCAATTTGGATTTCGCCGATGTTTCCACGATCATGAAGAATGCGGGTCTTGCACACATGGCGATCGGCCACGGCGCAGGCAAGAACAAGGCGGACGAGGCGGCAAGCGCCGTTATCTCCAGCCCGCTGCTTGAGACCTCGATCAACGGTGCAAAGCGACTGCTCATCAATATCGCGATGAGCGAGGATGTGCTCTCCGCCGAGGTCGATTCCGCAACACAGAAGATCACCGAGAATGCCGCTCCGGGCGTCGAGGTCATCCTCGGCACGGCGTTCAAGGAGGATATGAGCGACGAGATGGTCATTACCGTCATCGCTGCGGGCTACGAGGACAAGGCTCCGGCGATCGAGGATGTGCCGATCCCCGCTGAGGCGCCGGCTCCCAAGACACAGCCGATCGAGGTCAAGAATCCGCTCGCGGACAGCTTTGTTCCGGTCGAGCCGAGAAAGCCTGCACAGAAACGTCCGTCCTCCGCGATCCCGCGGCTCGACGATGACGATGAGCTTTCCGATATCTTCAAGATCCTTGAAAAGAAATAAATAATTATTCACACGGCGGCAGACTGCAAAACGGTCTGCCGCCTGTTTTTGTCAATGTTCGGAAAAGACTGTTAAATTGTGTTTTTTGACTGCGTTTTCGTCGATTGTTCCGAGAATTGATTTCTATATATGGTAAACCTGCACAAATAATTGGTTGATATTTCTACAGTCTGTGCCTTGAAAAAACGCCGAAAATATGATATCATATAATATGTACTTATGGGTAAAGTGCATCGTTTGACCGGCAGTGTGCTGCATCCGCGAACAGCACCGAGCCGCGGTGCCTCCCGCTTGTGCTATCATTCATTTTTTGCGGAGGATTGGAGCGTTACTATGGAACAGCAAAATATTTTGCGCACTACGAAAATTGGCGGCGGTTTCGTCAAGGAAGATGTCTTAGCTTACGTCGATGAACTGAATTCTCAAATCTATGCATTGCAGGAAGAACGCGATGAACTGAAAAAGAAGGCGGCTTCCGGCGGCGGCGTCAATGACGCAATGAAGGCAGAATATGAGTCAGAGCTGACCCGTCTCCGCGGTGAGCTCGGCACGACCAAGAATCAGCTCCGTGCCGCACAGGAGGAGCTGAAGAACAGACCGGTCATCGACGGCGCAGGCGGCGGTGTCTCCGAGGAAGTGCTGAATGCAGCAAAGCAGGAGGCGACCGATGCCAAGGCAGATCTGGCCTCCGCACAGGCTGAGCTCCAGCTTGCACAGGAGGAGCAGAACGAGCTGAACAATAAGATCACTGAGCTCGAAAGCCGTCTCACAACGCTGAATGAGGATAACGAAACGCTCCGTCAGGATCTCGCTGCGGCTGCTGCTCAGGCAATGAACGGCGCGGGCAATGAGGCGGCTGCTGCACAGCTGGCAGAGCTTCAGGGCAAGCTTGCAGAAGCAGCACAGCAGCTCGCTGTTTTGCAGGATAAGGCTGAAAAATCCGATGCTGAGATCGCTAGCCTGAATTCCGAACTGGAAGCGAAGAATGCGATGATCCAGGAGCAGGCTGGTCTCTCGAATGAGGCTGATCTCCAGAAGCTTGCGGAATATGAGGCAACGATCTCCGAGCAAAGCGCAAGCCTTGCTGAAAAGGATCGTGAGATCGAAAAGCTCCGCACCGAAAATGCTGATCTCAAGGAGAACAGCGCGGATACCGGCTTTGATATGAGTGCGCTCTTCATGGAAGCACAGATGACCGCGAAGAAGGTCGCTTCCGAGGCGAATAAGAAGGCGGCGTCGATCACGAGAGATGCCGAGGAAAAGGCAAACAAGACCGTTTCCGATGCAAATGCACAGGCCGAAAAGACCATCAGCGATGCGAATGCACAGGCTGAGCAGACGATCGCCAATGCCAACAAGCAGGCGGATGAGACGATCAGCAATGCCAACGCTGAGGCTGAGAAGAAGCTGAACGATGCGGATGCACAGGCGATCAAGATCGTCGCAGATGCAGAGCAGTCTGTCCGCTCCTCGATCGAGGAAGCAGAAAAGCGTAAGAAGACCACGACCGAGACTGCAAGAACAGTCCGCGCACTGCTCCGCAGCGAGATCGACAGCGTCTCCAAGAAATTCAACGAGATCTCTCTCGTTCTCGAAAATCTCACCGGTCAGGCGGGCAGCCGTCTGAGCGAGGCAAAGAATGTCATTTCCGAAGCGCGCAATACTGTCGGTGATGATGACAGCGTTCCGACCTTCGAGAGCTTTGACGAGGTCGCATCCAAGTCCTTTGAGAAGGTCGGCAAGAGCGAATTCAATTTCGATGATCTTGCTGAGAGCGCCGGCGACAGCGACAACGGCTGGAAATAATGGAATATCAGTGCAATGTGACCGATCTTCCGGCAATCGTGCGGGAGCAGCAGCTCCTGCACGCCGGAGACCGGGTGATCCTTTCGGGCACAGTCTATACCTCCCGCGATGCTGCGCATAAGCGGCTGACGGCGGCCATGAAGGAGCAGGGGACAGCAGGTCTGCCGTTTCCGCTTCAGGATGCCGTGATCTATTATGCGGGGCCGACGGCTGCGCCTCCGGGACGGCCGATCGGTGCCTGCGGCCCGACCACCTCCGGCCGCATGGATCCTTATGCGCCGATGCTGCTCGATGCCGGACTCATCGCGATGATCGGCAAGGGCGAGCGCTCGCAGGCTGTCTGTGACGCGATCGAGCGCAATCATGCGGTGTATTTCTGTGCAGTCGGCGGCGCCGGTGCGCTTGCCGCGGCACATATCACATCCTGCGAGGTCATTGCCTATGATGACCTCGGATGCGAATCCGTCAAGCGGCTGACAGTCTCGGATTTCCCGCTGCTCGTCGCGATCGACAGCCACGGCGGGAATCTGTTCCGCGACGGCAGAAGCCGGTTTGCGGCAGAATGACACTGGATGAATTGACGAAAAATGTTGTTGAAAGCTGTGCAGAACGCTGTTTTTTTTCGGATATGATAAAACAGCTTGACAAAATCGCCGCTTTCGGTTATCATGATATAGGTCATATTTCTGCACGGACGGTTCTGCGTCCGGAGCGGAATGGACAGGTACGCAATGTACGGCATCGCGCTTTCTGCGGTTAGGAGGCTTCGGCATGGGCGTGTTCTCTGTTGATTCGCTCTCCGCTATGCCGGATGAAGCGCTGGTCTCGCTGTGCGGCACAGAGCCGTCAGCATTTGAGCAGCTGTTTCTGCGCTATCACAGACTGATTTCGGAAATGGCACGCAGCTTTGCGGGCAATCCGTCGGACTGTGAGGATTATGCGCAGGAGGGCTTTCTCGGACTGCTGGCTGCTGCTTCGTCGTATCAGCCGGACGGTGCTGCGTCGTTCCGTACCTATGCGGCTGTCTGCATTCGCAACCGGATGCGCAGCGCATTCAAAAAACAGCATCCTGATTTTGCAGGGGAGCAGATGCAGTCTGCCGTATCGCTCGATGATCCGGAGCAGTCCTTCGGGGATCTGCTTGCAGACGGTGAGGATTCACCTGAACAGGCATATCTCGAAAAGGAACGGATCGCGGAGCTGTATGAACGGATCGCATCGGTACTCAGCAGGCAGGAGCTGGAGATTTTTCATCTGTCTGTCAGCGGTCTTTCCTATGAGGAGATTGCGAAGCGGCAGGGGATCTCCGTCAAAAGCGTCGATAACGCGATCCAGCGTGCCAGACGCAAGCTGCGGTCTGTCCGGAATCTTACCGCGGACCCCGATGCTGACAGCTGTGCAGAACCGCAGTGATGCAGCCCGATGACAGTCCGGCTGACTGTTCCCGATGAAGGCGGGCATCCCTTCCATTATCCATGACCCGGCAGCATTTCTTCCAGCGCGTGCAATGTTATTTCACCTGCAACCCGATTACGCTTCAGGGCTGAGCCCGCAGGCGGTATAAGAGCAACTGTGATGGCGTGAATTCCGTCGAGGTCCAAATTTCAAGAATCGAGGAAAATTCTAATGTACGAAGACAGAACCTTAATTTGCAATGAGTGCGGACAGGAGTTCGTATTCACCGCCGGCGAGCAGGAGTTCTATGCTGAGAAAGGCTTCGCAAATGATCCGAAGAAGTGCAAGGCTTGCCGTGATGCACGGAAGATGGCCGGCAAGACTGAGCGTGAGATGTTCACCGCTACCTGCGCAAGCTGCGGCAAGGAAGCACGGGTTCCGTTCCGTCCGCGTGAGGATCGCCCGGTGTACTGCAGCGAGTGCTATGCTCAGATGAAGTCCCAGGAGTAATTCCAAAACAAACAGGGCGCGGCGTGTCTGCGCCCTTTTTTAACGAAAGGATGATTTCCGATGGAAATTACTAAGAATTCCCTGATCGGCGAGATTCTCGATGCCGATCCGGATACCGCGCCGTATTTCCTTGAAATGGGAATGCACTGCCTCGGCTGCCCCGCATCGCGCGGCGAATCGCTCGAGGAGGCCTGCATGGTTCACGGTGTCAGCGCGGATGAGCTGGTCGAGAAGCTGGCTGCTCATTTTGCAAAATAAGCTGAATCAGATTGCCGTCGGGTATGCTCGGCGGCAGTCTTATTTATACAGATAAGGAGACAATCTATGAACCGCAAAGAACTCAATGAGATCCGCAATCATTTCGATCCGGAGGCGAAATATTTCGCAATGGAGCGCGTACTGACTGCATTTGTCGATACGCAGCGCACTGTCCGCGGCGTGCATATCCGCACGGCCGGCAGCATTCCCTCGCCGGAGAGCATGATCCTTTATGAGACCATGAAAAAGGTGCTGAATGTCAATCTCGGCAAGCAAAGCTCCGAGCTGCCGTTCCGTGAGCACGCCTACAGCGAGGACGGGGCACAGTCGCGCCTTGCAGATCTGCTCGCCTCGGAGCTGAAGGCGGAGGATGTTGCGCTCGCGTTCCTCGGAAAGCTGGCAGAGCTGGTCGATTCCGATTCGCCTTATGCGGTGCTGATGGCATACTGCACCTACGATCCGCCGCGCAAGAACAAAATGGACGAGCTGGAGACTGATTTCACCGATCAGACATTCAAGTATATCGTCTGCGCGATGTGTCCGATCGCCAAGACCGAGGGCGTTCTTGTCTACAATCAGTTTGATGATGAGATCCTGCGGCAGGAGAATCCGAATGCCGTTATCAGCAAGGCACCGCAGGACGGCTTCTTCTATCCGGTCTTCTCCGACCGCGCCACGGACGTACATCATGTGCTGTATTACACCAAAACGCCGAATACGCCGAATGAAAAGCTGATCGACTCTTTCCTCGAATGCGATGTTGATACGACTGTCGAGGAGGATCAGGCGGATATGAAGACCGTGCTGGGCGAGCTGCTCGGCGACGATCTCACCTATGAGACCGTGACGGCGGTCAACGAAAAGTTGACGCAGATCGCGGCGAAAAACAAGACCGATGATTCCCCGACCGAGGTGACCGGCAGAATGCTCCACCGGATGCTGGCGGAGGTCGGTGTGCCGGAGGAAAAGCTCGCAGATACGGAAAAAGTATTCGAGGAGCACGTTGAATCGACACTCAAGCCGGAGCGCCTGATCGTTCCGAAAACTGTCATCAAAACGCCGGAGATCGTTGTCAATATCAAGAACGAAGCGAAGAACAAGGTGCGCCTTGACAAGATTGACGGCCGGCACTGCATGATCATCGAGCTGGATGATGCGATGATCGAAGTCAACGGCTATGATCTGAAGGTGCCGGGCGTGATGGCGCCCGATGCCGAAGCACCGTGGGAATAAGGAGGGCTTATCATGAAACTGGCTGCTTCACTGATGCGGCGTGCGGATCTGCAAAACAAGATCAATGAGCTGGAGATCCGCCTGCGTAACAATGCGCGGGTGCAGGAGGGCGAAAAGCCCGCAGAGGTACCGGCGGATCTGCTCAAGGCGCTGGAGACGGCGTTTAAGGAATATGAAGCGCTCGTCACGGCGATCAATCTGACGAATGCACAGCCTGCGGAGGACGGACAGACGATCACGGCGCGGATCGCGCACCGCGATGCGCTGATGTGGAAGCAGCGGGTACTGCGCGGCTTTCTCAATGAAGCGAGCATACTCGCACCGCGTTCTGCCAAGACGGAGATACGCATAACAAGCTCTGTTGATGTCCGGAAGCTCCAGCGGCAGTTTGACAATACTGCCAAGGAGCTGCGCGAGTGCGAGGAAAAGCTCCAGGAGATCAACTGGACGACCGAGCTGATCGGACTGTAATGCGCATATGGTTTGAACATCAGGTGGATGCATCTCTGCGGCTGAGAATGAGCCCGCACGCGTGTAAACGCATTATGATTCGTGACGATTGATACTCATAAAGCACAGCGGCACGGATAACTCTGCATTGTTACTACCGCTGCATCAATGACTGTTCAGGGCGGGTGAGGGGAATTGAATATGCGCAAATGCCCGCAGACGGCTTGCGGAGGGCTCTCTCTTTCTGAGGGAGCCCTTGCTGTTTTCCGGCATCTAATATGGAGTAATCGCATTTCTGTTCAGATTTCGCGTCTGTATCAGCCTTGACACAGCCGGTAAAATGTGGTATGATATAAAGGTATATCTATGCACAGAAATCAGAAATCGGAGGTTCATCATGTCAATTTTAGATGCGATCATTCAGGCAATCATACAGGGTCTGACGGAGTTTCTGCCGGTGTCCAGCTCCGGCCATATCAAGCTCTATCAGGCAATCACCGGACAGAGTGTGGAGGAGGGCACCTTCCTGCTTGTCATCCTGCATCTCGGCACGCTCGTTGCCGTCTGCATAGCGTTCTGGGATACGATCTGGGCGCTCATCAAGGAATTTTTCCGGGCAGTCAAGGATATCTTCACCGGCAAGTTCAAATGGAGCCAGATGAATCCTGACCGCAGAATGCTGGTCATGCTGTTCATCTCGCTGGTGCTGCTCGTACCGTTCTATCTCATCAAGGATATCTTCGAGAATGTCTCGCTCCCGATCCTCGGCATCTGCTTCCTGTTCACATCGGCAGAGCTGTTCTTCGCGAGCCGCATCCGCAATACGAAAAAGACTGCGGGCGATATCACGGTAAAGGATGCCGTTGTGATCGGACTGTTCCAGTGTGCAGCGCTGTTCCCCGGCGTATCGCGCTCCGGCTCGACGATCTCCGGCGGCCTGTTCAGTGGACTGGAAAAGGAAACCGCCGTGCGGTATTCCTTTGTGCTCGGCATTCCGGCGATCCTCGGCGGCTGTCTGGTCGAGCTGAAGGATCTGCTGGAGGGCACGATCGAGGTCAATGTCGGCGCGGCAGCGATCGGATTTGTCGTCGCGGCGATCGTCGGCGTATTGGCGATCAAGCTCGTGCAGTGGCTGATCCGTTCGGATAACTTCATCGTCTTTTCGATCTATACATTTCTTGTCGGCATCGGCACACTGATCTATTGGTTTGTCGCCGCAAGAGGCTGAAAAATAAAGAAAACCCGTACAGGCATTAAGAAGAAAGGCAGATTATGGCAGCGAAGAAAGCAGCCGGAAAGACCGGCGCAGGCTCAAAATCAAAGAAAACAACCGCAAAAAAGCAGCCCGTTCAGCGCGCAACAGCCCGCCGCATCAATACGGTCGCGCCGAAGAGCGGCGGCAGCAAGGCTTCGGATCCGCCAAAGCCCATAAACAATCAGCTCCGGTCGGCAGCGCTCTTTTTCACCGGCGTTCTGACGGCACTGATCGCGCTGATCCCCGGCGATCTCATGTGGCGGAAGCTGCATGACGGACTGCTCGGCATCTTCGGCATCGGCATTGTGATCGTTCCGGTGATCCTCGTATATACCGGATATCTGATCGGTCAGGAGCGCAGCAGACTTGCCTCCTACCGCGCGATCTGGGGCGTCTGCCTCACTTTGGTCGCGAGCGCATTTATGCAGGCATGGTTCGGCGATCCGCTGACAACGGTTGATCCGGTGACCGGCGTCAAGAAGTCGGTCGAGGATGTGGTCGAGTTGCTCGTGGCAAACGGAAAAGCATTTCAGGGCGGCGGCCTGATCTCCGGCGTAATCGTGATCCCGCTGCTGAAGGCATTCGATGTCGTCGGCACGCGCATCATCCTCACCCTGCTCGTGATCGTCCTGTTCATGCTCCTGACAAACCGCAGCATCTCGGAAATGCTGGAGCTTTGTTCGCGTCCGCTGAAATGGTTCGGAAACGGCGTTGTCCGGATCGCGACCCGCGGCTATGAGGATTTCATTTCCGAGGATGACGAGGATGACTACGTCGAAGAAGACGATGAGGACGATGAGGACGATGAGGACGAAGAACCGGTCCGGTATGTCCGCGGCAGCAAGCGCAAGGCGATCCCGATGAATGAGGTCGTCGATGTTGAATATGAGGAGGAATACGAACCGGCACCGGCGCCCGCGCCGCGTCCGAAGAAGCGCCGCAGGCGCAGCAGTGCGGAGGATCGTGAGCGCGCCGAGATCGCATTCATGCTCGGAGAGGATATTCAGGCACCGGATCCCGACAGACCCGACCTGCGGAATATTGATGTCGATGTTCCGGTTTATGAGGAAACGCAGCCGATCCCCGAAGCGGACATGAATCTGCTCTCTGCGGAGCCGGAGAACAGTGCATCCGATTTGCTGGACAATGATGCACAGTTTCAGGCAATGGTCGCGCAGGCGGCGCAGGAATCTGACGCGGAAGCTAACCGTCTGCCGTGGCTGGATGAGGAAGAAAACTGGGACGAGCAGGAGGAAGCAGCGGAAGACACCGCAGAGCCGGAGCTTCCGTATATGGCGCCGCCCGTCACGCTGCTGAACCGTCCGGACAACAGCTCGAACGATGCGGACAAGCAGGCGGAGCTGCGCGAAAAGGGCAAGCTGCTCGTTGATACGCTCGCGAGCTTTGGTGTCAGCGTGCGCATCGTCGGTATCCGCAGAGGCCCGACCGTTACGCGCTATGAGATCCAGCCGGCAGCCGGCGTGAAGATCTCGAAGATCACCGCGCTGGCAGACGACATCGGCCTGAATCTCGGCGGAAAATCCGTGCGTATCCAGGCGCCGATCCCCGGCAAGCCAGCAGTCGGCGTTGAGGTTCCGAACAATACGAAGGACACCGTTTCTCTCCGTGAGCTTCTGGAATCAACAGAGTTCATCGAATCGCAGAGCAAGCTGACCTTTGCGGTCGGCAAGGATATTGACGGAAAGGTCATCCTCGGCGACATCGCAAAAATGCCGCATATGATCATCGCGGGTACGACCGGTTCCGGTAAATCGGTCTGCACGAATTCGATCATCATGAGCATTCTGTTCCATGCATCTCCGAGCGAGGTGCGGCTCATTCTGATCGACCCGAAGGTCGTCGAATTCCAGCCCTATGACGGCATTCCGCATCTGCTGATCCCCGTTATCACGCAGCCGCAGAAGGCGGCCGGCGCGCTGAACTGGGCCGTGCTGGAAATGGAGCGCCGCTATATGCTCTGTGCGGAATACGGCGTCCGCGATCTCAAGGGCTACAATGCTGTTGCCGAGCGCAATCCGGAGCTGGAAAAGCTCCCGCAGATCGTCATTATCATCGACGAGTTCGCTGATCTGATGATGACGAGCGGCAAGGAGGTCGAGGCGGCGGTCATCCGCATTGCGCAGAAGGCGCGTGCGGCGGGCATTCATCTGATTATTGCAACGCAGCGCCCGACCGTTGATGTCATCACCGGTCTCATCAAGTCGAATGTTCCGAGCCGGATCGGTATGAGCGTGAAATCCGCTATGGATTCGCGCACGATCCTTGATACCGGCGGTGCAGAGACGCTGCTCGGCAACGGCGACCTGCTGTTCTATC
>DGSY01000096.1 GCA_002394125.1 Ruminococcus sp. UBA4350 | reverse complement strand
ACTACACGAATTCCTCTCATCTGCCGGTCGGATATACCGAGGATATCTTCTCCGCCCTGGATATTCAGGATGATCTGCAGACCCTCTACACCTCCGGAACCGTCTTCCACGCCTTCCTTGGTGAGAAGCTTCCGGATTGGAAGGCTGCCGCTACCCTGGTGCGCAAGATCGCAGAGAACTACAAGCTGCCGTATTACACCATGTCTCCGACATATTCCGTCTGCCGCAATCACGGTTACCTGATCGGCGAGCAGTACAAGTGTCCGGAGTGCGGTGCCGAGACCGAGGTCTACAGCCGCATCACCGGTTATTACCGTCCGGTCAAGAACTTCAATGACGGCAAGGCGCAGGAATTCAAGGACCGCAAGGAATATGTTGTTGAGCGCAGCATTCTCAAGCGGCACGGCGCAGTCAATGTGCCGGAGTCGGTCGGTGCAGTCAAGTCCGGCGCGACCGAGCAGGAGATCATGCTCTTTGCAACAAGAACCTGCCCGAACTGCAAAATGGCAGAGCGCTTCCTGAACGAAGCAGGTATCTCCTATAAGAAGGTGCTCGCGGATGAGGAGCCGGCAATGGTCGAATTCTACGATGTCCGTCAGGCGCCGACGCTGGTCGTCAAGGGCGGCGAGGGCTTTGAGCGCATCGTGAATGTCTCGAATATCCGCAAGTATATTGAGGAAACTGTCAAAGCATGAGCAGACAATATGATATCGCGGTTGTCGGAGCGGGGCCTGCCGGTCTGACAGCCGCGCTCTATGCGCGCCGCGCCGGAAAAACGGTGCTGGTGATCGAGAAGGAGAATTTCGGCGGCCAGATCACCTATTCTCCGAAGATTGAAAACTACCCGACGGCAATGGCGATCAGCGGCTCGGAATTTGCCGAAAAGCTCATGGAGCAGGTCGAGGCACAGGGCGCTGATATGGAAATGGACACGGTCACTGCGATCAGCAGAGAGGGAGAGGGCTTTCTGCTGACCGGTGAATATGCAGGCTACCGTGCAGGGGCGGTGATCCTTGCGGCAGGCTCGAAGCACCGGATGCTCGGCGTTGAGAGGGAAGCCGAGCTGACCGGTCAGGGCGTCTGCTATTGTGCGGTCTGCGACGGCGCATTTTTCCGCGGACAGGATATTGCAGTCATCGGCGGCGGCAACACCGCCTTACAGGATGCCGTATTTCTTTCGGAAATGTGCAGCTCGGTCACGATCGTGCAGAATCTTTCGGCGCTGACCGGCGATCCTGTCCTGCGTGACAAGGTGAAAGCACTCGCGAATGTGAAGATCATCTGCAATGCTGTTGTTGAGGCGCTGGAAGGCGGCAAATCGCTGACCGGCATCCGGATCCGTCATAATGACACGAATGAAACGGAAACACTCGCCGTGACGGGAATGTTCGTCGCGGTCGGACAGCAGCCGGAGAACGAAGCCTTCGCGCAGTGGACAGCACTTGACGGGAACGGCTATATCATTTCCGATGAGCGCTGCCTGACTGATACACCGGGCATTTTTGCGGCAGGCGACTGCCGGACAAAGGCGATCCGTCAGGTCGTAACGGCTGCTGCGGACGGTGCATCCGCCGCGCTCGCAGCGTGCAGATATCTCGACCGCACATAAAAACGATCCCGATCGTTCAAAGAAACGGTCGGGATTTTTGTATGCATATTATGATTTCTTTTCGTCGGCAGGCTTGAATACCCAAGCCTGCTGGACGCGGAAGCTGACGAAATACAGGAAGATATCGACGATCAGCTTGATGACGGCCTGTGCCGCGGTGTTGTCCTTGCCGAAGGGCAGCGAGATCAGCGAGACCAGTCCGTAGGATGCGAGCAGCTGGCAGCCCCACAGAATGTAATAGCGCGCCATCGTAATGCCGAGCGGCGCATCGCTGCGGAAAACAGCCTTTTTGTTGAACGTGAAATTGAAGACCGAGCTGATCGTGCGGGCAATCACCGTCGCGCCGAACAGGTGCCAGCCGAAACCGGCCTTCGTGAAGATCACATTGAAGATGTTATACAGCACATAGTCGATCAGAAACGAGAGAAACGAGCTGATGAAGAACTTGATGATAATGCCGTAGACGCGCAGCGAATCCTTGATCGGATGGAAATGCGTGGTTTCATTGGCATCAATATAGACCGTGTCGATGCGCTGCTCGACAAGCGGAATGCCGGCCTGCTTGCAGACAAGCAGCATATTCGTTTCATACTCAAAGCGTTCGCCGGAGATCTCCAGCATTTTCGGGATGATTCCGGCGGGGAATACGCGCAGACCGGTCTGCGTATCGCTGACCTTTAGGCCGCAGAACAGCCGGAAGACGGACGAGGTCAGTTTATTGCCGAAGCGGCTTTTCGGCGGAACCTGCGGCTCATCGAAATCACGCACGCCGAGGATCAGTGAATCCTGTGTCTGCTGATACATCTTGTCCACGCAGGCGGCGATATCATGCGGAAGATGCTGCGCATCGCCGTCGATCGTGACAGCGCCGTCGGAATCCTGTCTGTTTTTCAGATACCATTCAAATGCCGTTTTGAGCGCTCTGCCCTTGCCCTTGTTGACGCCGTGATGCAGGACTGCGCAGCCGAGCGCCGCGCCCTCATCAAAGAAATGCTGATTCTTGTCGGAGGAACCGTCATCGACCAGAAGGATATCCGAAAAACCGGCATCCTGCACGCCCTTGATGACCTTGAGCAGACGCGCATCCGGATCGAGCGAAGGGATGACGACGAGAATTTTACTGTAATCTGCCATAATAATTGTCCTTTCTTTTTTCTACATAAAACGTTACAACCTATATTATAGCATATTATGGCAAAAAATGCAATGGATACAGGAAATAAAATTCAATATCCGATAATCAAAACCGGCTATGTGCGAAATATACAATTATTGTTGTTCGGGAATGCGCGAAAATGGTTTGAACACTGAAATTACCTGGTGCTAACTGATTTGCTGTTGACTTTTTTTCGCTTTTGTGCTAGAATACAATCTGCAAGTTATTCATTGCTAACAGATAGATTTACACAGTTTAATTTTCACGCAGGTAAAGGAATAATCTTAGGTTAGACAAATCTAACTAATTGAATGCGGTGGTGACGAGAGTGAGATTTTTCAAATATCCAAGGTATCTGTTTGCGGCATTGGCAGCAGCGTTCGTTCTGTGCTTTGCCGGATTCAGCGCATCGGCGGCAACGGATTTCTACCCGTCATGGGACGAATACAAGGCTTCCGGCAAACCGACCGAAACATGGAATGATGTAGCGAATGCGATAGACTCCGTTCTGGAAGCATCCTATGAGCTGTATGCGGCCGGCGATCAGGAGAATGCGTATACCGCTGTGCTGAATACCTATAATTTCTATTATGAAACTTCCGGTTTCGAGCGCAGCGTGAACGGCTACTCCGGTTCGGAGGTCAGCAAGGCAGAGCTTCAATTCAAGACTGCCCGAAAATCCGTCAAAAAACAGCTTCCGATCGAAACGATCAAGGATGAATTTACGAAGCTGAGTGTGATTCTGCATACACAGGCGAATCACCTTGACGGCATTGATGCTGAGGGCGTCTGCGGACTGACCTTCGGTGAAGCAGCAGCCGACGAAGCGGCTGCACCTGCTGTGACCGAAGTGAATGCCGCTGAACAGGATACAGCGCAGGCCGAAACGACTGACGCCGCCGCGGTTCCGGATGCTTCAAAATCGGCATCCTCCGGCTGGATGAAGTTCGTATCCTGCTTCGCGATCATTCTGCGAGAAGGTCTGGAGGCGATCCTGGTCGTCGGCGCGATCATCGCGTATCTGGTGAAGTCCGGCAACAAGGATAAACTCAAAGCTGTGTATATCGGATGCGCCGCCGCGATCGCAGCGAGCTTCCTCTGCGCGTGGCTGCTCAGCCTGCTCAAGCTGGCCAATACCGCGAATCAGGAGATCATTGAGGGTGTCACGGCACTGATCGCCGTGCTGGTGCTGTTCTACGTCAGCAACTGGATGATCTCGAAAGCAGAGGCGGACACATGGAACAAGTACATTGACGATCAGGTGAAAATGTCCGCGGAAACAGGCAGCGTCATGACACTTGCATTCACCGCGTTCCTTGCGGTTTTCCGTGAGGGCGCAGAGGTGATCCTGTTCTATCAGCCGCTCCTTTCCGACGGCGAAAACCGGAACATGGTCTGGGCGGGCTTCGGTCTCGGCTGTGTCGTGCTGGTGTTTGTATTCCTCGCGATCCGCTTCCTGAGCGTCCGGCTGCCGATCCGTCCGTTCTTCCTCGGCACAAGCATACTGATGTTTGTGATGTCGATTTCGTTCCTCGGCTCCGGTATCAAGGAGCTGATCGAGGGCGATGTCATCGACATGACTTCTCCGGATTGGCTCCAGGCATTGATTCCGTTCATTGATACGCTGGATGTGCTTGGCATTTATCCGGTTCTGGAAACGCTGATTCCGCAGCTGATTCTGATTCTGATTACCGTGATGATTTTCGTCATGCAGGGCTGGAAAGAGAAGCGGAAAACAGAAGCCGGAGTCCTCGCGATCCTGTTCGGCGGATTGGGTGTTCACAAATTCTATCTCGGCAAATACGGCCAGGGACTCATCTGCGTCGCATTCTGCTGGACATTCATTCCTGCGGTGATCGGCGTGATGCAGGGCGTGCATTATCTGACAGAATCGCAGGAGCAGTTCGAGGATGAGCTGCGTCCGAAAAAGAAGGCGCAGAAAACCAAGACGCAGAAAAGCGCAAAAGCAAAATAATAGAATGTTCGCGCAGCAAGCGCTGCGCAGCAGATACAAAGTATTTTCAGGAGGTTTTATGATGAACAAGAAACTGATTGGTGTTTCGATTCTTGCTGCAACTGCACTGACATTCGTCGGCTGCGGTTCCGGCAGCTCGACCGCTTCGACCGCTGATGCAGGCAGCAGCGCAGCCGCTTCTTCTTCGCAGGCTGAGGAGTCCGGCGAGGCAGAAAGCAGCGAGGAATCCGCAGAGGAGACCGATGCTGAGGTCAAGACTGAAAATGCAGCTGACGGCGTAGACGGCGGCTTCACCGAGTATCCGATTTTCGAGGATGAGGAAGCAGGATTCCTGAATGTCTCCGCTGTTTACTTCCAGCCGGTTCCGATGTCCGGCGGCAACGAGAACATTGAGGACTTCAATATTCACCTCGAAGCAGACGTTTCCGCACTGGAGAACAAGCTCGGCTTCGGCGTCGGCGACTGGGTTCCGTACATGACCGTTGATTATAAGGTTGTTGCATCCAGCGGCGATACCGCGGCAGAGGGCTCCTTCATGGTCATGAGCGCTTCCGACGGCCCGCACTACGGCGCAAACATCAAGCTGCCGAACGCTGATACCTACAGCATTGAGTTCACATTCCACAGCCCTGAGGACAACGGCTATCTGCTCCACACCGATGCAGAGACCGGTCCCGGCGGCTCCTTCGATGACTACTTCAAGGACGGCCCGATTGTTGTCAAGTATGAGGGCTGGGATTACGCACCGCAGGAGTGGTAATCATCTGAGAGCGAGTGTCAGGTTTTTTCGCTTTTCTCCTTCCCGAATGCGCTGTGCATCTGCACGGCGCATTCGCGTGTTTATGGGATAAGTATAAAAACAACATTTCTTTTCAACGATGAGGAAAGACAATTACCGTAATATACCGGAAAGGAGCATGGGTATGCTCAAATATTTTGTTGAAACCACAGAGGCGCTGCTGATCGCAGGAATCCTGATCGGTATGATGACAGGCTTTGCGCGCTCTGCCTACGGAAAAAAGGGACGGCTCCCGGCTGATATCGGCGTGTGGCTCGGCGTGATCGGCGCAGTCGTGATGGCATATCTGAAAAATGCGACCAGACTGATTGATACCTCGCTCTGGAATCTGCGCATCTTTCTGACCTGTATCGGCGCGCTGCTGCTGTTCTGGATCTGTGCGGCGGCTGCCCATAAGGAAAAGAAAGTGATGCCGGTTCTTGCGGGCAGCTTTCTCGGCGTGATTTCAGCCGGACTGCTGATCCACGCCGTGCCGGATGTGATCTCCAATCCGTATATCATTCTGATGACGGAAAAATCCGTGCTTTCCACGGCGTTCATGCTGAAAACGATCGGGATCATTTTCGGCATTCTGCTGACCGTTCTGCTCGGCCTTGCGATCGGGAGCGCAATGCTCCGGCTGCGCCGCGGTCAGGCAATGCTGCTGCTCTCTCTGGCACTTGGATTCTGCGGCCTGCGGCTGGCTGCAAACTGCATCCGCATTATGCAGACAAAGCGCATCATCACGCCGGATATGAGCATCTATCATTTCTGCTTTCGGATCATCAAATTCACATCCAATCACGACAAGATCTTTATTTTTGCGATACTGGCGGCTGCGGCCTGCATTCCGGTTCTGCTGCTGCTCCGCAGTTTTCACATTACGGAGCCCTACAGGAACAATGCCGAGCGCCGCAAGCTGCTGAAAAAGCTGAAGGTCAACCGGCGCTGGGCGGCGGCGGCTGTGCTGTGTATGCTGCTCTCGCTTGTGAATATCACATGGTTCAAGTCGATTGTGACGCGTGCCGTTGATCTTGCGCCGATCGAGGAATGCAAGATCTCCGGACATGATATGGTCGTGCCGTTCGAGCAGGTCGAAGACGGGCATCTGCACCGCTTTGCCTATACGACCGAGGACAATGTGCAGATCCGCTTCATCATCATCAAAAAGCCGAATTCCTCCAGCTACGGCATCGGTCTGGATGCCTGCGATATCTGCGGCGAGACCGGTTATTATGAGAAGGACGGACAGGTCGTCTGCAAGCTCTGCGATGTTGTCATGAACATCAACACGATCGGCTTCAAGGGCGGCTGCAATCCGATTGTCATTCCGTATACGATCGAAAACGGCAGCATTGTCGTTCCGGTTGACGGACTGCTCGATCACAAAAAGGAATTCCAGTGAGAAGGGGGAACAGAAAATGTTTTTGCGCATGATTCGCGGAACGCTGTTCCGCCAGTGGAAAAAAATGCTGATGATCGCCTTTACGATCGCGCTCGGCGCCTCGCTTGCGACGGCGATGCTAAGCGTGATGCTGGATGTCGGCGACAAGGTCAATCAGGAGCTGAAAACCTACGGCGCGAATATTACCGTCGTACCGAAATCCGCCTCTGTCCTGAACAATCTGTATGATGTCGAAGGCGGCTCTGCCGGCGCCTATCTCGATGAAGCGGAGCTCGGAAAGATCAAAACGATCTTCTGGGCATTCAATATCGTAGACTATGCGCCGTTTGTCAATGTGCAGGCAAAGCTCGGCGACGGCAGTGAGATCACCGCCGTCGGCAGCTGGTTCAATCATCATATGTCTCTGCCGACCGGCGAGGAGCTGGATGCGGGCATTGCGAGTATGCGGAGCTGGTGGGAGATCACCGAGGGCAGCTGGCTCGATGAGCAGTCTTCGGGCGACGATGCCGCGCTTTGCATGATCGGTGCGGAGGCCGCAAAAAAATACGGTCTGCATTCCGGCGATACCGTACATCTGACCGGTTCGGCTGGCGATGCTGACCTGAAGATCGCGGGCATCTTCAGTGCCGGCAGCAGTGAGGATGACTGGATCTATGCGCCGCTGAATACGGTGCAGGCCTTGAACGGCATGGACGGAAAGATCGACAGCATCGAGGTCTCTGCGCTGACAACGCCGGACAATGAGCTGGCGGAGCGTGCGGCAAAGGATCCGTCCTCGCTGACGGTCGCGCAGTATGAAACATGGTACTGCACGGCATATGCCAGCTCCATCTGCTATCAGATCCAGGAGGTCATCACGGATTCTGTTGCATCTCCCGTCCGGCAGGTCGCAGATTCGGAGGGCGCGATCCTGAATAAAACGCAGCTTCTGATGATCCTGATCACCATTCTGAGCCTGATCGGTGCGGCGCTCGGCATCTGCAATCTTGTGACGGCGAGCGTCATGGAGCGCAGCAGCGAAATCGGTCTGATGAAAGCGATCGGCGCACAGAACGGCGCGGTCTCCGGTCTGGTGCTGACTGAGATCTTCATCACGGCGATCATCGGCGGCATTGCGGGCTTTTTTGCAGGCTGGGGCTTTGCACAGATCATCGGACATACGGTGTTCGGCTCTGCGATCACGATGCGCGGAATGGTGATCCCGCTCGTCGCGGTTCTGGTCGTGCTGGTGACGCTGATCGGCTGCATCCCTGCGGTGCGGATGCTGCTGCGGCTGAGCCCGTGCGAAGTGCTGCACGGCAGATAAGGAGGCTGAAAATGACAAAGAAAAAGATGTTTTTCCGGATGATTACCGCCTCGCTGATCCGCCGGCGTTCGAGAATGCTGGTCGCGCTGCTTTCCATTGCGATCGGAGCGACGGTGCTTTCCGGACTGGTCACGATCTATTACGATGTGCCGCGGCAGATGGGCGCGGAATTCCGCAATTACGGCGCGAATATGATCCTCACCGCGGCGGATGAGAGCTTTACTGCGGAGGATGTGCAGAAGGGCATTGCGCAGATCAAAGACAGCGATCTGGTCGGATATGCGCCGTACCGCTATGAAAATGTGCGCGTACACGAAAGTCCGGTCATCGCAGCCGGAACCAATATGGAGGGCGCGCAGAAAACGAGCCCCTACTGGTCGGTTGAGGGCGAATGGGCGTCTGCGAGCGGCGAGATCATGGTCGGTGCGAATGTCGCGGAATCGTTCCGGCTGAAAATCGGCACAAGCGTCACAGTCAGCTATACGCCGGAGGTCGAGGTGAAAAAGGGGGAAACCGTCGCGGATGAGCAGCGCGATTTTCAGATCGTCGGCATACTGGAAACCGGCGGCTCCGAGGAGGACTACATCTATATGTCCCTCGATGATCTGGCTGCGCTGACAAAGGATCCGGGTACGCTCGATGTCTGCGAGCTGAGTGTTTCCGGCGGCGCAGATGCACTGAACGCCTATACGGAGCAGATCAACAGCACATCGTCTGCGGTGAGGGCGCGGCTTGTCAAGCGCGTCACGGCTTCGGAAACAACGGTTCTGACGAAATTGCAGGCGCTTGTTCTGCTGGTCACGATCGTCGTGCTGGCACTGACCATGATCTGCGTCGCAACAACCATGACCGCGGTTGTGGCGGAGCGCCGCAGGGAGATCGGTCTGCGCAAGGCGATCGGCGCACCGGACAGCTCGATCATATCGGAGTTTATGGGCGAAAGCGTACTGCTCGGTCTGCTGGGCGGCATTCTCGG
>DGSY01000168.1:16148-23030 GCA_002394125.1 Ruminococcus sp. UBA4350 | reverse complement strand
GATATGCGGTCAGGCAGCGGGACGGTTCATTTTATTTTTATCTATCCATTGCACTTTTTTTCATAATATGCTATAATAAGTATAGCCGCCGATCCGCTGCGGCTGAATCTATCAGGCTATGAAAATCAGGAGGATGTTTATGAGTTCCAATGTCAGACCCGAAACTATGACACGCATCACCAATGAGTCCCTCGCCAATGCGTTCATTGCCGAGCAGACCGAAGCGCTCCGCGCTCAGATCGGCGATAAGAAAGTGCTGCTCGCGCTCTCCGGCGGCGTGGACAGCTCCGTCGTCGCAGCCCTGCTCATCAAGGCAATCGGCCAGCAGCTCGTCTGTGTTCATGTCAATCACGGACTGCTGCGCAAGGGCGAGCCGGAGCAGGTCATCGAAGTCTTCCGCAATCAGATGAATGCAAACCTCATCTATGTGGATGCAGTTGACCGTTTCCTCGATAAGCTCGCAGGCGTTGCAGAGCCGGAGAAAAAGCGCAAGATCATCGGCGGCGAATTCATCCGTGTTTTCGAGGAGGAAGCGCGCAAGCTCGACGGCATTGAGTTCCTCGCACAGGGTACGATCTATCCGGATATCCTTGAAAGCGACGGCGTCAAGGCGCATCACAATGTCGGCGGTCTGCCGGAGGATATGAAGTTTGAGCTGGTCGAGCCGATCAAGCTGCTGTTCAAGGACGAAGTCCGCGTTGTCGGCAAGGCACTCGGCCTGCCGGATAATATGGTCTACCGTCAGCCGTTCCCGGGTCCGGGACTCGGCGTCCGCTGCCTCGGCGCGATCACGCGTGACCGTCTGGAGGCTGTCCGCGAGAGCGATGCGATCCTGCGTGAGGAATTCGCGAAGAACGGTCTTGAGGGCAAGGTCTGGCAGTATTTCACGGCGGTTCCGGATTTCCGCTCTGTCGGTGTCAAAGACGGCAAGCGTACCTTTGCTTATCCGGTCATCATCCGTGCGGTCAATACAACCGATGCCATGACCGCAACGGTCGAGAATGTACCGTTCGAGCTGCTCCAGCATATCACGGCGCGCATCACCGCTGAGGTCGAGAATGTCAACCGCGTGCTGTTCGACCTGACACCGAAGCCCTCGGCTACGATTGAATGGGAATAATAAGCAAGACCTCAGAAACGGCGTAGCTACGCCATTTCCGAAGTCTTAAAATCTCAGTGATAACAATTTGATAACAGGGAGCTGAGCGGAATTATTCTGCAGTTCAAGTGGCTTACAGGTTGCGCCACTCTTTCGCAGGTTCATGCTTTCCGCAATCATCGGTCGTTTTCGGCCAGTTAAGCTTCCACTCTGTATATTCGGCCTTGCTGATCTTACCGTCAGCAAGGCCTTTTTTTCGTCTCTGCCACTCAGAAAGGAGGTCAGTCATCAGGATAGAGCCGAAAACAATGCCCTTTCTTCTGTTGCCGTCCTCGTCTTCGCAATCTTCAATGCTGATCGGGTAATGCTCATCAAGCTCAAAGAGCATCATCATAACGCCCTCCGCTCCGAGTATCTCATCATCAGCAAGGGAACGGGGATTCACGTCCAGAGCTTCGGCAAGCAGTTCCACAAGTGCCTGCTTGGGTGTGCGTGTGCCGCATTCATACTGTGCGATGCGGACATCGGCAGACTTCTCGTCAAAGCCGACAGCCATACAATGAGGTGCTGCTGCCGAGCAGCAAGGCTGCGGTCAGCGCGGCAAACAGTTTCTTTTTCATCATGATACCTCCTGAATCCGGTATAAAGGAATATATATGCAGCCCGCCCCCGGTGCCGAAGCTTCGGGGGCGGGCTTTTGCGGAGGAAACGATATGTTCTGAATGCTTGATGTCAGTGCAGCGGTCATGCGGAGCGCAGGTTCGTTTGCGCCCGCCCGTCCATATTATCCGTTCATTTTCTCTCTGAATTTCAGATAGAATTCTTCGGGCTCCGAATGGACTCCTGATAATTCAGCGGTACAGTACATCAGTATGCATTGTGCGTCAACCACACTATAGGGCGTCGATTCACGGGATGAAAACGGGTAAGGATGCGTCAGGCCAAGCACCGCAGCAAGCTCCTCCTGTTCCGGCGTGAATTCCGGCTTCAGTCCTGCAACAATGTGATTCGCATACTCTCTCAGAACCATCTGCGCATCCGCGACGGTAATCTCACCGTCCATGTTGACATCGCCCTTTTGATATGTCTCCGCCGCAGAGACGGGCGCGTCCATTGTGCTGCCGAGCAGCAAGGCTGCGGTCAGCGCGGCAAACAGTTTCTTTTTCATCATGATACCTCCTTTGAAATTCTGCATTCGGATTCGCTTATGGGTTTTCCTGTCCGGCAATGTATTGCTCATAGAAGTTGCCGAGATCCTGCGGCAGCTCTGCGCCCGCCTCCGACATCGCGACATACTGCCGGATCAGCGCTGCCATTTTCGGATAGTCCTTTAAGTTATTGTATAAGCTGCGGTAGTTTCCTTCGGAATTGATGTATCGGCATGATGCGAGCGCATACTGCTCATCGCGCAGGGAAAACTCATATTCTCCTGCGTCTGCCGCGGCAGCTTCATACTCCTGCGCGATCAGTTCATACAGCTCCGCATCTCCCTCATCAAAGCGGCCGTTCATATTCAAATCGCCGTATACGATGTACTTTCCGTCAACAAAGAATCCGTCCGGTGTGCCGATCGGTACAACGCCCATTGCAGATGCGCCGATCTGATCATTTAGGACAGCACGGTAATGCAAGTCAAAATCCCTCAGCATCTGAGAAACTTCGTCCTTTGTCATATCCAGAAACGCCTGCATGGTCAGATCTTCATGAACCTGACGGAGATTGACATACACCCAAAGATATTGCGCATCGTCCACATTAAACGGCCACCACATGAAGCCTTTCTTCGGTTCCGGCCCCTTTCCGTAGCGATCCTCCGGCCCGGGATGTTTCTTATCTATCTCCATATAGACGCCCTCTCTGTGAAACACGCTGCAGAGCAGCATCCGCTCCTCGAACTGTGCAGTTCCGGCAAACATCTCTGTATACAGCTGCAGCGCTTCTATAGCATCGTAATAGTCTATCGCACCGTCCATTGTGACATCGCCCATTTCATAGAAGACGCCGCCGATCTCCCTGCCGTACCGTGTTTCCTCCGGATGCTGCATGGCAGACACGAAGTCTTCGATATTATCAGGGACCTCTTTTCCGGCAAGCTTCTCTGTAGAATACATTAAAATGCACTGCGCGTCAAGCACATGAAACGGAATATCTGCATGAAGCTCAGGTTCGAGAGATTTGGTCGTACCGCCTGTAATGGATGCCAGCTGTTCCTGTTCTGCGGTCAGATGATAATACAAAAAATCCGCATCATCCTTGTGCTGCTCGTAATAGTCGCATCCCTCTACATTGCCGCAGATAAATACAGTAAACTGCTCCAGAACCAGTTGCGCATCCGCGACGGTAATATCGCCGTCCATATTGACATCGCCCTTTTTGTAGGTCTCCGCCGCAGAGACGGACGCGGCCATTGTGCTGCCGAGCATCAAAGCTGCGGTCAGCGCGGCAAACAGCTTCTTTTTCATAATGATACCTCCTTTGAAATTCTGCATTCGGATGATTTGGCTTACGGGTTTTCCTGTCCGGCGATGTATTGCTCATAGAAATTGCCGAGATCCGGCGGCAGCTCTTCGCCCGCCTCCGACATCGCGACATACTGCCGGATCAGCGCTGCCATTTTCGGATAGTCGCTCCGGGATCGGTATATGTAACAGTACTTCCCCTCGGAATTGATGTATTGGGGTGATGCGAGCGCATACTGCTCATCGCGCAGGGAAAACTCATATTCTCCTGCGGCTGCCGCGGCAGCTTCATACTCCTGCGCTATCAATTCATACAGCTCCGCATCGCCCTCATCAAAGCGGCCGTTCAGATTCAAATCGCCGTATACAATGTACTGCCCGTCAACAAAGAATCCGTCCGGTGTGCCGATCGGCACAACGCCCATTGCAGATGCGCCGATCTGATCATTTAGGACAGCACGGTAATGCAAGTCAAAATCCCTCAGCATCTGAGAAACTTCGTCCTTTGTCATATCCAGAAACGCCTGCATGGTCAGATCTTCATGAACCTGACGGAGATTGACATACTCCCAAAGATATTGCGCATCGTCCACATTAAACGGCCACCACATGAAGCCTTCCTTCGGATCCGGCCCCTTTCCGTAGCGATCCTCCGGCCCGGGATGTGTCTTATCTATCTCGATATAGACGCCCTCTCTGTGAAACACGCTGCAGAGCAGCATCCGCTCCTCGAACTGTGCAGTTCCGCCAGTCATCTCTGTAAACAGCTGCAGCGCTTCTATAGCATCGTAATAGTCGATCGCACCGTCCATTGTGACATCGCCCATTTCATAGTATACACCGTCGATGACTCTGCCGTACCGTGTATCCTCCGGCTCTGCGGGGAGATCGGGCGCGGGCGCGGCTGTTTCCTGCGGCGCAGTCTGCTCTGCGGGGGGTTCCGCGGCATCAGTTTCCGCTGCCGCTGTTGTGACTGCGGTCACGGTCTGCGTGACGGTGTGCTGCGTGACGGTCTGCTGTGTGCCGGTGACGGTCTGCACATACGCTGTCACGGTCTGCGTGTTCACAGAGGTCACTGCGGCGGTTGTCCGTACCGCTGCTGCGGTCGTTTCCGGATAAACCTCCGTGACGGCATTCTCCGGCAGCGCAGACTGTGTTGTGACCGGATCCGTTCCGCCGGAAAACCGGACGATTACCGCAAAGCCCGCAATACAGGCCGCCGCGCATCCGGCCGTCAGCAGATAGGGCAGAAGCGTATGCCCGAACCGCTTTCCGGCGGGGGCTTCCGTGTCCGCCGGAGCAGCCTGCACATTCGCCGCTGTTCCTGCGCTGCTGACCGGGGATCCGCCGTGATCCTCCGCCATGCTGCACGGCATTTCGATCAGATCTGCCGGCACATCACGCAAAGCCTCCATGATATCCAGCGGTGTCATAGCAATCCCTCCTTTCGCAGATGCTTTTGCAGCTTTCTGCGCAGACGCATCAGCAGCATCTTGACGGCATCCGCGCTCATCTGATTGGCCTGTGCAACGGCCTGTATGGATTCGGAATAGAAATAGCGCTGCATGAAAATGCGACGGTGTTCCGGAGAAAGCGTCCGCAGCCATTTTGTCAGCGCATCCGTCAGCTCGCGGCGTTCGACCTGCCGCTCCACATTTTCCGTTGACGGAATGACCTCGGCCAGCTCATCCAGTGCGCTTGTGAACTGTGTGCCGCCGCGCTTTTCGCTGTGTGTATGCTTGTAACGGTTGATCGCTCTCCGGCTGGCGAGCGATGCAAGATACGGCGCAAGCCTGTCCGGCTTCTGCGGCGGGATCGAATTCCACACCGCCATGAGCGCATCATTCACACATTCCTCCGCATCCTCGCGGCTGCCCGTGATCCGGTACGCGACCTGATAGCACATCGCGCCGAACTGCTCCCGAATGACTGTGAGTGCCTGCTCGTCCCGCTGCTCCAGCATTGCAATGATCCGGCTGTCATCCTGCATCGTCTCACCCCCTTCACTACAGTAATCAGCAAATATCTCCTGCGGTAACTATTATACCATAATTATTTTTGATTTTGTATATCTGCACAAAAATTCAGCGGCAATTATGTGCAGGATCACCGCCGTCCGTGCGGCATTATTGATGTACCAATTAAATCTTGAAGAATAGATGCGCAGGATTTTTGTCGTGAGACAAGGCAGAAAGCCGCCGCCTTGCTGACGCAAGGCAAGGATTTCTAACGCAGTATCACGGCAAAAAGACAAGCAGATATCTTCAAGAGATAGTTGGGACATCAATACATTCAGAGAAACCGGTAAAGAGCAGCAGCCCGCCCCCGATGCTTCAACACCGGGTGCGGGCTGCTGTATTATTCGGCCGGACGCTTCTGCTCTGCGTGCCGCATCGTATACTGCCACTTGATGACGGCGGCGCCGATGATGATGACATAGCCGATCACGCTGACCGGCTCCGGTGTCTGGTCAAGGAACAGGACACCGAAAACCGCCGCGAAAATCACAATCGAAAAATCATAGACGGAGATTTCCTTTGCGGGCGCTTTGGCGTATGCCTTTGTAATGAAGATCTGCCCGCCTGCGGCCGCAAGACCGGTCAGGATCAGCATTCCCCACTGCCGCGCCGTCATCGGATGATAGCGGAGGATCAGATTCGGCAGCATCATCAGCGAGGTGAATCCGGAGAAGAATGCGACGATGATCATGCTGTTTTCCTTCCGGAGACCGAGAATGCGCACATTCGCATAGGCAAGCCCTGCGCCGAGCCCGCCGAGAAAGCCCGCCGCCGCCGGCAGCGCGGAAAAATCAAACCGCGGTCTTGCGACGATGAGCGCGCCGATGAATGCCGCGCCGACCGCAAGCCATTCCGGAACCGTCGGCTTCTCTTTCAGCAGAATGATCGAAAACAGGATCGCGAAAAAGGGCGAGAGCTTATTGAGCATGGAGGCATCCGAGAGCGCCATGTGATCGACTGCGTAGAAATTGCAGATCATGCCGAGCCCGCCGGCGATCGACCGCGCCAGCAGCCAGCGGAGATTGCCCTTGCCGATGCGGAACGGCGTATGCGTCCGCAGGAGCGACGATACAGCGATAATGAGCGCGAAGAAATTGCGGAAAAAGCATTTCTGGAGCGTCGGCACATCGCCGGTCAGACGGATGAACAGATTCATCAGTGCAAAGCAGAATGCGGATGCGATGATGAATATGATGCCGAGCGTGCGGTCATTGGGCTTCTGCAAATCACTGCCCTCCTTCATCATCATAGAGCGCGAGCGCCTGCCGGATGCTGCGCTGCATTTCGCTGCGGATATCGGCGGGCG
>DGSY01000168.1:7018-16086 GCA_002394125.1 Ruminococcus sp. UBA4350 | reverse complement strand
GCGGGCGCGAGCACCTCCAGCTGACTGCCGTAGCCCATCACCCAGCGGTAAAAGCTCGGGCCGATGCCGATTCGGACACGGATCCGGACACGCTGCGGGTCATCGTCGGGCTGCACATCGGCATATTTGCCGAAATGCTCCAGCATATCGTCCAGCAGAACGCGGTCGGCGCGGAATGTGACGGCTGCATACCGCTCCGGCTGAAACATATCGAGCTGAACGCCATCCGGCTGCGAGAGCTTTGCGGCGCGCTTTGCCTTTCCGCCCTCACGGATATCCCGCATCCGGTCGATGCGGTAGGTGCGCTCCGCGCCGGTCTCCTCATTGACGCAGCGCAGATAGAATCTGCCGTCGAAATAGACGACGCGAACGGGGATCATTTCGCGCTTTTTGCTGTAAAACTGCATCTGCCTTCCGGTATCGTATTTGCCGTATTCAAAGTTGATCTTCTGCTTTGCCGCGATGAGGCTGTGAACCTGTTCGAGATTCCGCAGCAGATCGGTCGAGGGCGCGACCTGTCCTGCGATCACAACACGGCTGACGAGCCTTCGCAGCTCCTCCTCGGAGCAGAACACCTCAAATTTCCGGATCAGCTGCTTTTTCTGCTTCTCCGAGAGGAACTGATTGATCGAGACCGAATCGACAAGAAAGCGAATTTCATTGAACGAAAAGCCCCTGCCCCAGAGCGCGTAATATGCGGTATTGTGCGCACCGTGCGTGATGCGAATATCATAGCCTGCCGTGATGAGCCGGTCAATGTCGCGCCGGACGGTCAGGGCGGAGACATTTTGCAGATCGAAATTTGCCGCGAGATGACCGAGGATCTCGCGCACCGTGACGGACTTTGTCTCATTGGTGCTTCGCGTGAGATAATTGAGAATATGCAGAATGCGCTCCGATTCCATAAATTCCTCCTGACAGACTGAAACACCGCAGAACGGATCTGCGGTGTTTGCTTCAGATTTCGATTGATTCAGCGATCAGTCATCGAGCGTATTGGTTGTCAGCAGTGCGAGCTTGCCGAGATCGCTGCCGGCGCCGCCTTCAGTGATGGTCATGAATTTGCTGTCGTAGTGCATACGGATCACGAATGCGACCAGACCGGGGTTATTGTCGATGCGGATGTTCATGCGGATCGTGTCGCCCGGCTTCGCGGTCACGGTATCCGGCGTGAGGGTGAGCTTATCGGTCAGCGCCGGAATCTCCGGCTTCTCCGAATTGACGCAGACATAGCCGGCACGGAATACGACGTCCTTCAGCTTCGATGCATTGTCATCGGTATTTGCGCTGTAGTTGGAGAGATCGGCAAAATAGACCTCGACCGGATAAACGCCGTCCTTCGCATCGTCAGCGATCTTCGCCTCGAACTCGATGAGGTTGCCGTCGAAAACGAAGTCCTGGCGCTTGGAGATATCGAGCCAGTATGCCTGATATGCCTTGAGTGCAGGCTGATAGGCCGGATCCTCGTAGGATGCGGCATTGGTCTCGCCGGTATAGATCTCGGTTTTCTGCTCGCCGTTTGCCTCAGTGACGGGCTTCTTGTTGATATCGGTGACAGGCGCATAGATCTTGCCGTCTGTGCCGCGGATCGTCGAAACGATCGCATCTTCATCGACATTTTCCGGTGTCTCAAAGGAGAGCTTCTGGTTGCGGCCGCCGTTTGCATCCGTGACAATGCCTTCCTCAAACTTCTGCTCTTCCTTCGACTTGCCGGAATCCTCAGCAGGCTTGTCCGCGCTGCTGCTGTCGCCGGCCTCGGCCTTGCTTGCTTCGCCGGCCTGTGTCTCCTGCGGGAGAGCTTCGGCATTGCTCTCGGCGGGCGCACTGTTTTCAGCATTGCTCACAACATTGTTTCCCTCTGCCTGCGAGATCTTCTCACCGCAGGAAAATGCCGGAAGCGTCAGTGCAGCTGCAAGCAGCGCAGCGATAATACGTTTGGAACGGTTCATATTATGTGAACTCCTTTCAGAATAACTGTGCGATCAGAATGATTTCCGTTTCACGACCGTCTTTGTACGGTTCCCTATCATTATACCGTTTTTTGCATGAAAAGTCAAGTGAAAAAATTGTGACAGTCCGTTATCAAACTGATAACAGCAGAAATTCCGCGTATCTGCTTGAAAATCAAAGTGCAGAGAACACCTTTCCGATGCTGTCGTGAACGACAATATCAGCGCGGCGGTCGAGCGGTGTGGCATCGCGGTTGACGAGTGCGAGCGTATCGCCGCGGAAATATTCGATCAGTCCGGCAGCGGGATAGACCGCCAGCGAGGTGCCGCCGATGATCATCATATCAGCCTCCCGGATACAGCGGATGGCTTCCTCCATGACGCTCTGGTCGAGCGGCTCCTCATAGAGGACGACATCCGGCTTGATGAGTCCGCCGCATTCGCATCGCGGCAGACCCTTTCCGTTTTTGATGATGTCAACGGTGTGGAATTTGCCGCAGTCCATGCAGTAATTGCGCAGCACGCTGCCGTGCAGCTCCAGCACCTTTTTGCTGCCGGCGGCAGAATGCAGCCCGTCGATATTCTGCGTCAGGACGGCATTGAGCTTGCCCTGCTGCTCCCATTCCGCGAGCTTATAGTGCGCGGCATTCGGCTTTGCGTCGTGGCTGAGCAGCTTGTCGCGGTAGAAGCGGTAGAATTCCGCGGTGTGCCGCAGGAAGAAGCTGTGGCTGAGGATCGTCTCCGGCGGATAGTCGTATTTCTGGTTGTAGAGGCCGTCCACGCTGCGGAAATCGGGGATGCCGCTTTCCGTGGAGACGCCCGCGCCGCCGAAAAAGACGATCGTCTTTGCTTTGTCAACGGCATTTTTCAGCTTTTCGATCTCGTTCATGATGATTCCTCCTTTATTTCACTCGGCAATCCGGAGACACCGACAAACTCCGGTTAGCCGCAATCAGAAAGCCCGCAGGATCGCCGGATCACTGCGGGCTTCATACGCAATCAGAATCTGACAGTACGCGGCGGCGCAGTGAACGAGCTGAACACTGCCTCCGCATCCTTGAAATACAGCACCTCGGTATTGTCATCCTCCGCAGAATACATCGACTGCAAAGAGGGGTACTGATCCAGCATATGCTTTTTCGCCTCGATGCGTTCATCGCGGACAAGCGTTCCCGAAACGCGCAGCCATGTGCCGTTCATGAATGCACAGATCTCCGCCTTCGGATTTGCCTGAAGCTGCTTGGAAACATCCTTTCGCTTGCCGGTCTGGATATAGAGCTTTCCCTCAAAGAGGTCAACCGTTCCGAACGGCCGCACACGCGGCTGATCGCCCTCGACCGTCGCGAGATAATAGGTTTCTGCCTTTTTCAGAAATTCATATACTTCCTGCATGGTATCCGCTCCTTTACGCATTCTCCGCGGCGGTCATGCCGCCTGTTTCATAGAACAGCCGCTCGATCGCGAGCGCACTGCCGGCACGGTAGGATTCGGTCTTGTCCACACTGCTGAACCGCAGCTGGATCGCGTTTTTTTCACCGCTCAATGACAGGAGCAGCGCATTCAGCTTGTCATGTGTTTTCTGCGAGATACGGAAGCTCTGAAGCGTCACGCAGCGGACATCATAGACCATGCACAGATTGTAGATCAGATGCGCGAGCCCTTCCAGCGTATACTCATAGATCTCCGTGACCTTTTCATCGCCCGCATCATATGCCGCATTCAGCTCGTCCATGTTCATCTCTCTGCCGGTCGCCGCAGCCGCTTTCGCGAGCAGTGCGGCGCGTGTCAGCTCCGCATGAACAGAGCCGGCCGGATAGCCCTCACAGGCCGCGCCGCCGGCGCGGATCACAACTCTGTCAACCGAGGAGGTATCCTTGCCGTAGCCGCCGAGCAGCTCATTGTTATAGACCGTTACGGTGTGGAACTTCTGTCCGGAATAGACGAGAAGCTGATTTGAAGTGCTGCTGTCGGTATAGTCGATGCCGGCGAGCGCATACAGGCTGATCGCACTCTCCGCAAGCACCGGAACGCTCAACTCCATTTCCAACAGATAGCAGAGCTTTTCAAAGGTCGCGAAGCCGTCGCGGATCTCCGCACGCAGCACATCCCAGCGTGCAGGCACAACGCCGACACCGAGACCGAGGATCTGCTTGGCGCTGACCGAATTCTTTTTCATCAGATCCTTGCAGCTCTTGACAATGAACTGCACGATCTCCTCCGCCTTGGTCTGCTCGCCGATCTCGAAATAGCGGTTGTCGATGCCCTGATTCGTCAGATCCGCAAGGCCGATGCTGACGCTTGTCTCATTGACGACCGCGCCCAGCACATACCGGAATGCCGGATTGATGCGGATCATGGTCTTTTTTCTGCCTTTTTTCTTTGGCTCATCCTTGCTCTCCGCCGGCGTGCTGGTATCCTCAAGGATATTCTGCGCGATCATCTGATTCGTAATAATCGTCACGGCTGCACGCGTCAGTGAGAGCTGCGCGGCGATGTCCACACGCGCCAGCATTCCCGCCCGCCGGATCGCGAGCAGTATTTGTTTTCTGTTCCGTCTTTTCAAGTCGAGTTTGCTGATTCCTTTGGTATCCATTGCAGTATTCTCCCTCACATTTTTCTGTTATTTGATTTCGCTGCGGCATTCCGCAGTCTTTTTGTTCTGCCGCCGCAGGAAACGGCTGGCAGTGGACTTCCTGATTGGACAAAATGTCGTATTATCTGAAAAATTGCCCACAATCACATAATAATTATACAATCTAAATATGAACGAATCGTAAAGTCACTATGAAGTATTTGTAAAAGTCAATGCTTTTTCAGTTTATTTTCGTCGAATCTGCTTAATTTTCATGATGTCATGAAAAAATCGAAGCAATCGGGCCGCAGGCCCACATGATCAGCGGGAAAACATAGACGACCGCAATAATGACCCAATAGGCCGCCTGCACCAGCATCGCCGATCCCCGCCCGAAGGCTGCTGTCATGCACGCCGGCAGCTTTTTGCGCAGCAGCAGGAAGATCAGCGCCGCCAGCAGTCCGGCTCCGCCGAGCAGCAGTCCCGTCCGCAGTCCCTGCACGCTGAACTGCACCCGAACGGTACTTTTGCCCTCCGGCACCCGCACGCCGATCTGACAGGAGTTCACGCGGTAAACCTCTGCGGGCTCACCGTTGACCTCCGCGGAAAATCCCTCATCATACGCGGCTGCAAGCACGAGCGTTTTCGGTGCATCTGTCTCGCATTCTGCCGTATATACGCCCTTTTCGTATTGCAGCGCCGTGCCCTGCACCTTCTCCATCGCTTCCGCTGTCCGCGCCAGATCTATGCCGAAAACGCCGAAGCTCTCACAGTCAAAGTCCTTCAGCACCCGCAGGCTGACGACCGCATAGCTGTCCTCCGCCTCGCCGAGAAAGAGAAAGCCGTTGCTGTTGTTCTCCGGATAGCTCGCCGCGATGTCTCTGCCGTTCAGCAGCACACGGACTGCGCCGTTGCGCGGATTCGCGATCTGCGTGTCCGTCTGCGAATAGAGGTCGAAATAGAGCGCCTGATGCGACGGCACAAACAGCGAAAAGCGGATCTCTGCATTCAGCAGCGGATTCTGCCGCTTGCAGCGGACCGTGCCGTCCGGCTCCGTTGTCAGCTCAAGATTGTGCAGTGCCGTCGGCTTGTATTCCGTGATGAGGTCTGAAATGCCGAACATCTGCTTTGCAAGATACTGCTGCACCGCAATGCGGCTTCCGCGCGGCAGCTCCGCGATCTCCTCCGGCTCTGCATCGCTGTAAAGCGCCGGCGGAACGGTCAGCTCCGTCTGCGCGAGCGAGAGCTTGTCACTGCGGAACAGTGTCTTTGTCCAGCTCGGAAATTCGGATTCCACGCCGAGCTGATACTGCACATTCCAGAGCGCATCCGAAAGCACGGTGCCGCCGGTCGAGTTGACCTCCATCCAGTAGGAGCTGTAGCCGAGGCGCTTGACGCCGTACATGAAATCCTCCCGCGTCAGCGAAGTGTAATGCGCCAGCGTCGGATAGCCGATCGCGCCGATCATATTGGCGTGGCCGTATTTTTTCGTCATGCGCACCCGCGCCGTGCTGTCCTCCGGTTTGACGGCATCCGCAGCCGAGACCGTCTGCGCATAGAGCGTATCGGGATTGGCCGCCTTGCCGAAATAGACATCATACTGGAAAACGAATTCGCCGAGGAACACGATGCACAGGAAGATCATTGCAAATCTGCGGGTGATGCCGCCGCGCCGCCGCAGCAGCAGCAAAAACGCATAGGCAAGCGTCATCGCGGTCATCATCATCAGCATCCGCAGCGCCGCCCCGGTATCCACCCAGAGCGTCCGCACATAGGAATAGAGCCCGTCCTGCATGGCAAAATGCAGCACCAGACCGACTGCCGCAGCGATCACCGCCGTCAGGGTCAGCATCAGCGCAGAGCGCAGGCCGGTCTTTTCCGGCTGTTCGCCGCTGTCTGCCTCGGTCAGCTGTCTGCCGGCGAGCGTCAGCAGCAGCAGGATCGGGATCATGCCCCAGCGCAGCGGGAATGCCTGATAGCTGCCGCCGTGCCACATAATGTTGATCGGATCGAGTATCGCCGCCAGCCCCAGCAATATGCAGAGCCCGCGGTCACGCCGCCGCGAAACCGTATTCTTCGTACCGCGCATCCAGAGCGGAATGACTGCCGCATAGCAAAGGCAGGTGCAGCCGATCACATTCGCCTTGTCGCCGAGATGATTGAAGATATACGAGTTCATGAGAACGTGCATGACGCTGGTCGTCCGCGCAGACTGCATCACCTGAATGAACGACGGCAGCCAGACGAATGCCGTCAGACAGGCCGCCAGCAGACTGCCGAGGATAAACCTGCCCGCGACCCTTCCGCGCCGCTCCTCCGGCACCGTAATGCGCAGCGAAATGGCCATATAGATCAGAATGAACAGCACGAGCATATAGCCGAGATAGAAGCACATAATCATCATCGCGGAGAGCGAGAGGATATAGGGCAGCGGCTTTGCCTTCTTCAGCAGCAGACGCATTGAGATCATCAGCAGCGGCATCATCGCCATGATATCGAGCCACATCAGATTCTGATAGTAGAACAGCCCGTAGCCGCAGCAGCCGTACATCACGCCGAGCAGAATTTGCAGCGGCACCGAAATACCCCGGATCCGGAAGCGCATCCATGCCGCCGCCGTACCCGCTGAGAGCGCCAGTTTGACAATGACCAGCACAACGACCAGCATATCCGCGGGGATATCGGTCACAAGCGTCAGCAGCGAAAGCGGATTGCTCAGAAAGAAAAAGTAGACCGCATAAAACCGCATCCCGCCTGCATCGAGCTGCGAAAATGCGATCGTTTCGCCGCTCTGCACCAGCTGCTTGAACTGCATCAGCAGCGGGACAGCCTGCTGCTCCATATCGCACCAGACGATCGAATTGCTGCCGCACGGGAAAATGCCGTAGAGCAGATTGAGAAGCATAAAGAGTCCGAATGTCACCAGCACCGCTGCAAGCGGCGGCACTGCCGCACGGAACAAGCGTTTGATTTTGGTACTTTCCATAACATTTATATCATATCATATATAAAATTAAAAATCAAGCATTTTCATGATTTTTTCACAATTAGGCCGCAATTTGTTGAATTCGTGTCATTTTCTCAACAAATCCGGATGCACATAGCGGCGGCGGGCGGCTGTCTTTTTGCCGAACTGGATCGCCTTTGCCGGACATCGGTTGATGCAGCCGGAGCAATGTGAGCAGTGCGGCTTCACCCAGACCGGACGGCCTTCCTTCATGCGGATCGCCTGCTCCGGACAGTTCCGCGCACACAGTCCGCAGCCTGTGCAGCTGTCCTCCGTGAAGAACAGCCGCGTGACCGCACATTTGCGGTAGAGCGTCAGCATCATGCGCGCCATCCGGCTGCTGCGCACCGGCCGGATCCGCTTTTCCGCGAGTGCCCTGCGCACTTCACTGAGCATTTCCGCGCCCTTTTCCAGCTGCGATCTTTCCTGCTCCGGCGTGCAGGTCTGCATCACGGTAATCGCATTGTTCGGCATCGGGACTGTTTCCGCATAATGCAGCGGAATGCCGTGTTTTTTCAGCTCATCGGCGAGCAGTCCGGCGCAGGACGAACGGTCTCCGCCGCAGGTCACGACGGCAAAGGTATAGCCCTTTCCCTGTAAATCCAGCGACTGCACAAAATCGTATACGACGGTCGGGAGCGTTCCGCAGTAGACCGGAAACACGAAGCCGACGCGTTCCTTTTTCTGCCGGACATATGTAAACTGACCGCTGTTTCGCGCTTTTGCCATATCAATGAGCGCTTCGCCCTCCAATGCAAGCTGCTTTGCAACAGCGAGGGAATTGCCGGTGCCTGTAAAATAAAAAATCATTTAAAATCCGCCTTTCCGTATGATATTCGGGTATTATGCACTGTTTCATATTATATCACAGATGCGTAGAAAATGCAAGATTCTGCATATTCGGCGCATATAATCGCAGATGCATCCGACAGGCTTCGTGCAGATTCGCAGGGCATGGAAAAACGCCGTCCGGAACGGATCCGGACGGCGGTGCGGGGATTATGCATCGGGGCTGCGCGGTTCTCTGCGAATGCGGAAAACCATGCGGAGCAAGCCGGCAAGCAGCCGCGGGCTGCGGACGACGACAACTTTCATACTGCACCCCTCCCGTTCCGTGATGATACAGTATATGCCATGCTGAAAAAAGTGTGCCGGTTTTTTGGGTTCCGCCGGGGGGATGGATTTCCGGTATTCAGTTTGTGTTGATTGTATGATTTTCGTTCTTGCCGTTCCGCGGATCGGGGGATGAACACCAAAGGGGGAAGAGGGACAGATCGCTTGCGCTCACAGTCCCCCTTCCCCCTTAGGTTTTCTCCCCCGCACCCCCTTTTTCCTTACCCCTTTTCCCCCGTTCCGTCAGATTTGTCTTGAATGCTTTAACAGGCTTTCGTTTCTTTTTTCGCATTCGGAATTCGCCGTTCGCGGGGTATGCTCCCGGTGCGCTGAATATCAGTTCGTTTCAGTCACTTTACAAAAGCTGCGAACAGCAGCGTGTTCCTGTATGATTGGGTATGTGAGCGCGACCGTGCCTTTAGCATAA
>DGSY01000168.1:0-6969 GCA_002394125.1 Ruminococcus sp. UBA4350 | reverse complement strand
CTTTAGCATAACGGCTGTCGGCACTGCCGACCGGCAGTGCCGGAGCCATAATCTAAGAACGGGAGCAGAATGGGATATCCCCAGACCAAACAATAGGCGCGACCAGCGCCGTAACAGCGACGAAATTGATATGCTCCGCGTTACGGCGCCGTAGGGAAATGCCAGCGCGGGCTCCGCGCCCGGCTACCAGGTCCAGTCTTCCATGAGGCGGCCTGCGCGGGATTTCAGCGAATCTCCGCGCTGTTTGAGCAATTCGTTCGAGCCCGCCGTCACGATCAGCGCCAGACCTGCCAGCAGCAGATAGACCCACCACTGCGAGCCGTCCGTCAGACGCATATGCATATAGACTGCGAGAATCACAAGCGTGATGCCGCCCAGCACAAACCATTTTTTCTGTTTGACATAGAACGATGCGATGAACATGACCAGCGCAACGACCAGTACCGTAATGATATCCGCGCCGCTTTCCGTCATGACTGCGCCGATACCCAGCCGCAGCATCGTATATACGCCGACTGCGAACAGGAAAAGGCCGCCGGTCTCTTTGCCGTAAAGCACCCGGACGAGAATGCCGAAGCCGATCAGCGGGAGCAGATGCAGCTTGCCCTCCCAGTAGGTGTCCGCCGTCTGAATCGCGGGCTGCATCCAGAGCGCGATCACGCCGAGCGCAGCAGCCGCCGTATAGACCGCCCGCCGCTGCTCCGGCTGCGGGACAATGCGTGCAAAATGCAGGATGAATACGCCCAGCAGAAGCGGCACAAAGAACGCAAGCCAGCGCTCTGCATTCTCCGAATAGAGATCGGTCACGACGCCGCGCATTGCAGCGATCGCAGGCCATATCGCGGCAACGCCGCCGAACGCTGTCAGCACCAGTGCGCGCCGGCCGTTCCGCGGGAGCGATTCCTTCTTCCGCAGCTGCATTCCCGCAAAGGGCAGCAGGAGCGTCAGCAATGCCAGAACCGCGATCACGACTGCCGCAGCACCGTCTGTTGCATTGTCCAGCTGATACCGGAATGTATCCGCGGCTGCAAATGCGCTCAGACCCGTCAGCGCCGGAATGATGACATGATGCTTTTCCGAAAGCAGCCACGATGCAGCGCAGAGCGCCAGAACATAGACGGTATACCAGAATGAATAATCGCCGTGTCTCAGGCCGAGCATTGCAGCACCCAGCAGCACCGCCGCTGCACAGGCGAAGATCCGCACGATAAACGCCGCAGGCTGACTGCCCGCAAAGCAGATCCGCTTTTTCTTCACCAGATAGGCCGGTGCCGTCAGCAGCAGGATCCAGCTGAAGGCAATGAGGAAGCCGTCAAAGCCGATCGTGCCGAACTGTTTCGTGAGATACCTTGTACCGTCAAAGATCTGATAAAAGAGCGCATAGGCCGTTGCTTCGCAGAGCAGGAAAAGTCCGGCTGCAAAGGCCGCTGCCGAATGCTTTTTGAAGCCGTGCCGCGCAAGAATCAGCCAGAGGATGCACGCAATGCCTGCACCGGCGATCTGCTGCACACAGATCAGTTCGCCGGATGCCAGGAGGTCTGCGAATACGGCTGCGATCACCGGCGGGATCATTGTCAGACCGAAGATCAGTCTGCGCACGAGATTGAATTTCCGCTTTGTAGTAAAGTATGTCACCAGACCGATCGCGGCCGAGATCAGTGACCAGCCGGTCATGATGAATGCGGGATCAACTTTTTCCAGAAGCGTATCGCCCAACATGACCGCTGACGCAAACAGCGCCACCGGCGAGAGAACTGCCCAGAAATACTGTGCGGGGCGGCAGGTGTCGCGTGCGACCGCGAGCTGCCGGTACAGAAGTACGAATCCGCAGAGCAGCGCTGCACAGATGCACTGTCCCGCGATCTGTTCTGTCCAGAAGCCGTTCAGCGCAGCGAATGCCAGATATCCGGCGGAAAATGCGAACAGAATGTCCGATGCATCCGTGCGGAAGCGCTTCACCGGCACCGAAATGCCGAAACAGAGCAGCAGCAGTCCGGCGGGAACCAGATGCATCCAGCCGCAGCAATAGGTATCCCAGAAGCTGCTCATTCTGACCAGCTCCGCAGTCAGGAATGCGGCATCCATACAGAGCATCCAGAGCTGCGATGCGATCATGATCTTGCTGTGATGTCTGCGCTTTCTGACAAGCACATAGCCCCAGCTGCCGGCAAGGAACAGTCCGGCTGCGATCCACACGATCCGCCAGTCCTCGTCGAGATCCCACGCCGCCGAAACGGACAGCACAAATGCCGTCAGCGTAAAGAGCAGATCGGAAAAGACCGTGCGCGGCTTTTTCAGCAGGACGAAAACCGTGCAGCAGAGCAGCATCACGCCCGCTCCCAGCAGCTCCGACCACTGACCGCCCCATTTTGTCAGCATGGAAACGATCAGGACGGCATCCATGCCGAGCATCCATGTCAGCACAAGCGCCGTGATCCGGCCGCGGCTGCCCGATTTCCGGTCGATCGCGATGCCCCAGCCGGCAATTCCGGCGATCGCCGCGATGATCCAGAGAATCCAGTGCCAGTCGCCGCCCGCCCATGATGCCGATGCGGACATGAGGAATGCCGAGCCCGCAAACAGAATATCCGAGACCATTGTGCGGTGCTTTTTCGTCAGGATGAATGCACAGCAGCAGAGCAGGAGCATTCCCGAAAGCATCAGGCGGAACCAGCGTGTGCCGATGCCGAGGAAGCCATCGAGGATGAATGCCGTATCGAAGCAGATCATCCAGATCTGCGCGGCGATCAGAATGCTGACCGGCTTCGAGGGATGCTTATGCGCACCGATGATCCAGAAAAGCGTCAGCACCAGCGCCGATACCGGCAGCGCGACCGGCATATAAAGCAGATCGGGGATCCGTACCGGAATCGAAAGCGCAGCACAGGAGAATGCCGCGAACGAGAAGCCTGTGCGCGTGTTCTCCGGCAGTGCCTTTGTCACGAGCAGGATCAGCAGAACTGCCGCCGTGACAATCAGGCTGAATGCGGCGAAGGCCGCATAGACGGTATGGGATGCGGTCTCCGTGACGACCGTGAACGCCGTCGGGATCAGCGGCCGCATCAGCTGACTGAAGCCGAACAGCATCAGCAGCGCCGTCGGGATCGCGTTGTAATTGCCGAGCCGCTCCGTAAAGGGCGGAGCGAAGAATGCGAATGCCGTCAGCAGAATTGCCGCTGCACAGAGCATCGCGGCACCGCCGAATGCAAATGCGGAGAGCATCGCAAGCGCGGTGATGCAGGTATAGCCGATCGTGAACGGCTCCAGAACGCGTTCGATCGCATCGGGCAGCGTGAAGCGCTCCGCGATCGGGCGGCAGCCGAATGCCAGAACCAGCGCGAGCAGTGCTGCACCGAGCAGCTTTCCGGCATTGCCGATCTCCGAATCGCCGGTCACGCCGAATACAAAGCTCATATAGGCGGCAGCAAGGCCGCAGAGCGAAGCAAGCCCCCAGCCCGGTCTGCCGTAGATCTTCACGGCGATCAGCGAGATCACCGTAAAAGCGAGAAGCGCAAAGCAGATCACCCACGGATTGTTCGCACCGGAAAGCCCGTCGCCGAGCAGATGCATATAGCCCGCCGCCCAGACCGAGAGCGGCAGAAATGCCGAGCCGATCGCGTAAAATGCCATTGCCGTCCGGTCAAGATTCCAGACGCGCCGAGCCAGTGCAGATGTGCCGAAGAATACCAGACTGCCCGCAGCAAGCGTCATCAGCTTGCCGCCTGCGCCCATGATATCCCATGCAGAGCGGGCGAAGATCAGTCCGGCTGTGATGACCAGCAGCACGCCGACCGAGAGCATGACCGTGATCGCGGAGACCGTAATGCCGCCGGACTGCTGATATTCCGCTGCCGGATACTGCGGCTCCGCCGGACGGAGTGCGGGCTCCTGCGCAGATGCCGCCTTGACCGGCTTTGCATCGGCTGCGGGCTCCGTGAATGCAGGTGTTTCTGTAAATGCAGGTGATTCCGTGAATGCCGGAGATACGATATATGCGGGTTCATCCGGCACAGTGACAGGCGCAGACTGCTCTGCGGGGAGCTGCTCCGGCAGGATGACATTGTCCGGCTCTCGTGCCTCGGCGGAATGCGCCGCTTCGCTGTATTCCGGCGCGGCTGCGGTCACCGGCGTATTGACAGGCTCCGGACGCTCCGCCTCCTTCTGCTCTGTACGATTGAGATTGTCAAACGAACTCTCAGGCAGAGGATTCACGGTATCTGCCGCCGGAACGGGTAAAGCCGCCGGCCGTGCCGGTTCCGCGGGCTGCGGCAGCGGCGTCATGAACGGAATATACGGCTGCGGGGCTGCATTCGGGAGCGGATGCTGCGGCATCGGCGGCAATGCAGGCGCGCTCTGCTGCGGCAGAATCACAGTCTTGTTTGCAGCGGGATATGCAGCGGCGGGCGGAATCTCCGCGAGCGTTTTGCCGCTGATCTCCGCCTCGGCTACGCGTGCCGCACGCGACTGCGCATCGGCCAGCGACTGCGCGGGGGTACGCTTCTGCGGCGCAGCCGGAACCGGCTGACCGCCTGCTGCCGGCTTCGGCAGCCTGACGCCCGCGTCAATCAGCTCCTGCGCGGAAATGCGCTGCTGATAATACATTCGCTCCAGAAGCTCATCCCTGCGGTTACGTTTGATGCGTTCTGAGATATACATGAAAAGCAGCCAGAGCGGTGCTGTCAGCCATGCGATCCCGACCAGAGCGAGTAAATCTCCCAACAAAATGGAACACCTCCTGCCGTGCATTCTTTCTCTGTCAGTCTTTGCTGTACCATAATAGAACATTTTGCAAATGCAGTGAATCTGATTCACATACTTATTATAGCACATCTGCCAGATAATTGCAAGACAAGGGCTTTAATTTTGCCCGCCGGAGAACTTTTTTAGAACATGGCTGCGGGTACTGCCCGCCTGCCTGCGCGCTCCGAGCGGAGCCAGTCGGCTGCAAAGGATATAAATTCGGAATTGGTCATGCGGTGCGGACAGTGCAGACCGTACTGCCAGCCCGGTTCCTGTCCGGCATTTTCCCACGCATGGGTGATTGCGTGGCGAATTGAGCGCTCGACCCGCGAGGTCGTACTGTTCATCCGCTCCGCGACCTCCGGATAGATGCTGCGCATCATGCTGCAGCTGCAATCACCCTGCGCATACGCCAGCATAATCGCGCAGCGCAGATAGTAAAATCCCTGCAAATGCGTCGAAATACCGAAGCTGTGCAGCAGCCGCGTCACGCAGTACTCCGCATCGCTGCCGCTCATAACCGCAGTCTCTCTCCGCTGTGGGGAACCGCCGCCGCAGAGCAGATGCACAAAATCCGAAAGATTCGCGCCTGTCTCCGGCATCGGCATATACCGGACGCCCTGCTCCTCAAAGACACGGCGCAGCGATTCATTCCGCTGCCGGTAGAATGCGATGATCCGCAGATCGGAATACCGAAGAACCTCCTCCGTGAAGCGCGGAAATTCCATAGACGGCACAGTCAGATTCAGGATCAGTGCATCCGGATGCTCCACACGGACAGCCTGCATCAGTGTCTGCGGCTGCTGACACCGCAGAATCGCCCAGTCCCCTGCCCGGTGCAGACCGGCGGCGCATCTGGCCGCGAACTCATCATTATTGTCTGCAACGATCACTCTTAATTGCTTCTTCATATCTCTCTGTCTCCTTTATGATAGACGCGCTCTCATCTTACGGAGAGACTGCGCCTGAATTCAGCATCATCTATTATATCAGCGGCTGAATTGCTTGTCAATCAGAAGAAACCGAAAGCTCTGACGAATGATGTCGCATTTTGTCGCAGGAGCAGATTTTACTGAACCGGCAGTCATTTTTTTCATACTGCCGCATATATTACGGCGGAGGGATGCCGATGAAACCGATGATAAAGGGCTGCCTGTTCTGCGGCCTTCCGGTCTCCGTATGTCTGATGCTCTGCAATGCCGCAGCTCTGACCGCAGCAGATCTGCCGATGCAATATTACGGAATCCCCGCAGCGCTGCCGGTCATATGCGGCTGCTTTGCGGCGGGCTATATGAGCGGACGGCGCGGGCGCCGCCGCGGGATCCTCTGCGGACTTCTCTCCGCAGCGATGCTCTGCGGCATCTGGTTTGCGGCAGCCTGCCTGCTGGCCGGCCGCCTGCGCATCCCGCTCTGGAGCGCTGCCGCACTCCCCTGCGGATGCTGCGGCGGCGTACTCGGTGTCAATACGCGCCTGCCGATGCCCCTGCCGCATTCGCACAGAGCCGCGGGTATGCAGCAGCGCCTTGCTGTACTGGCAGCATCGCGGCACAGGCCGCAGAAACAGGAGGATTCCCCGCAGTAATCAATCTGAAATGATTATTTCATCCATGATTATAACCTGTTGTGACTGATTTGTCAAGCAGATATGACCATTTGTGATACAATCACTGCAGAGGAGGGATCATATGCCGCTTTACCAGAGAATCAGAGATTTGCGTGAAGATGCAGACAAAACGCAGACAGATCTTGCACGCTTTCTCGGAACAACAGCACAGTATTACGGGAAATATGAGAAGGGTGAACGGGAGATCCCGTTTGCCCGTGCGATCGCGCTTGCAGATTACTACGGCGTGAGTCTGGATTATATCGCAGGCAGAATATCCGCCAAGGAAATGCTCCCGGATGCCTCGCTGACAGAGGAGGAGATCAGACTGATCGCGCAGTTCCGGCAGCTGACAGAGCGCAACAAGGGCAAGGCAGAGCTGTTTCTGGAACAGCTTCTCAGTTCACAGTAACAAAAAGGCTCCCTCATGCGTTTGGCATGAGGGATCCGTTCTGTTATCAGATTGTTGTGCGCTTACCACTTCGGCAGCTCGTCGAGCGTGATGACAGCATCGCTGTTGTAGGTCTTTTTGAGAATCTCCGCCTCGGTGTACTGCTCGGAATATTTGCCGTTCGCGGTCACAAAGCTGCCGCCCCATGTTCCGAACCATGCCCAGCGCGCATTCG
>DGSY01000037.1:12247-14468 GCA_002394125.1 Ruminococcus sp. UBA4350 | reverse complement strand
ACGGCGCTGCGGATGCAGACCGCGTCATCGTCGCTATGGGCTCGATCTGCGACGTCGCAGAGGAGGTCATCGACTACCTGAACAAGAAGGGCGAGAAGGTCGGTATCGTCAAGGTCCGCCTGTTCCGTCCGTTCTCTGCTGAAAAGCTCGTTGAGGCAATTCCGGCGTCTGCAAAGACGATCGCTGTCCTCGACAGAACCAAGGAGCCGGGCTCTCTCGGTGAGCCGCTCTATCTCGATGTTGTCACCGCTCTGAACGTCACCGGCAGAACCGGAATCAAGGTCATCGGCGGCCGCTACGGTCTGGGCTCCAAGGATACGCCGCCTGCATCGGTCTTTGCAGTTTATGCAGAGCTGGCAAAGGCTGATCCGAAGCCGCAGTTCACCATCGGTATCGTGGACGATGTCACCAACCTCTCGCTCGCAGAGGAGGAGGCTCCGAACACCGCTGCCGAGGGTACGATCGAGTGCAAGTTCTGGGGTCTCGGCGGCGACGGTACCGTCGGCGCGAACAAGGACTCCATCAAGATCATCGGCGACCACACCGACAAGTACGTTCAGGCATACTTCCAGTATGACTCCAAGAAGACCGGCGGTATCACCATTTCGCACCTGCGTTTCGGCGATCAGCCGATCAAGAGCCCGTACTACATCAATAAGGCTGACTTTGTTGCCTGTCATAACCCGTCCTACGTTATGAAGGGCTACAAGATGGTCAATGATGTCAAGCCGGGCGGCGTCTTCCTCATCAACTGCCAGTGGACAGACGAGGAGCTCTCCGAGCATCTCAATGCTGAGGCAAAGCGCTACATCGCAAAGAACAACATCCAGCTCTACACGGTCAACGCAATCGACCTCGCTGCAAAGATCGGTCTGGGCAAGCGCACCAATACCGTTCTCCAGTCTGCATTCTTCTCGCTCTCCAAGGTTCTGCCGGAGGCTGAGGCAATCGGCTACATGAAGGAGAAGGCACAGAAGTTCATGAAGAAGGGCATCGAGATCGTTCAGATGAACGAGGCTGCGATCGACGCCGGCGCAACTGCATACCACAAGGTCGAGATTCCGGCTGACTGGGCAAATGCAGAGGACAAGGCCTGCGACTGCAAGCTGGAAGGTCCGGATGCACTGGTCAAGATGGTTGACGGCATCATGAACCCGGTCGGCAAGATGCAGGGCGATTCCCTGAAGGTCTCCGCATTCATGGATCATGTTGACGGTACCTTCGAGCAGGGCGCATCCGCATACGAGAAGCGCGGCGTTGCTGTCATGGTTCCGGAGTGGAATGCTGACACCTGTGCAAAATGTAATCAGTGCGCATTCGTCTGCCCGCACGCAACGATCCGTCCGTTCGCGCTGACCGAGGCAGAGGCTGCTGCTGCACCGGAAAATATCAAGATCGCTCCGAAGCCGATCGTCAAGACCGAGTACAAGTATACGCTCGCTGTCTCCGCGATGGACTGCATGGGCTGCGGCGTATGTATCGGCGTCTGCCCGACTCAGTCCCTCAAGATGGTTCCGAGAGAGTCTCAGGAGCCGCAGCAGGCTGTATTCGATTACTGCGTGGCAAAGGTCACGGAGAAGCCGGAGGTCGCGACCGACGCTACCGTGATCTCCAGCCAGTACAAGAAGCCGCTGCTTGAGTTCTCCGGTTCCTGCGCAGGCTGTGCAGAGACCTCCTATGCAAGACTCATCACACAGCTCTTCGGCTCCAGAATGTATATCTCCAACGCGACCGGATGCTCCTCCATCTGGGGCGGCCCGGCTGCAACATCCCCGTACACTGTCGATGCAAACGGCAGAGGTCCGGCATGGGCAAACTCCCTGTTCGAGGACAATGCTGAGCACGGTCTCGGTATGTATCTCGGCCAGAAGGCGATCCGCGACAGACTGATCGAAGAGGTCAAGGAAGTCGCTGCAAACGAGAATGCTTCCGCAGAGCTGAAGGCAGCTGCCGACGCATTCCTCGCAACTGCTGAGGACGGCGCAAAGAACGGCGCAGCAGCTGAGGCTCTTGTTGCAGAACTCGAAAAGATCGCTGACAAGTGCGAAAAGAGCGCAGACATCGTCGCGAACAAGCAGTACCTCTCCAAGAAGTCTGTCTGGATCTTCGGCGGCGACGGCTGGGCATATGATATCGGCTTCGGCGGCCTCGATCATGTTCTTGCTTCCGGCGAGGATGTCAACGTCATGGTCTTCGATACCGAGGTCTACTCCAACACCGG
>DGSY01000037.1:0-12133 GCA_002394125.1 Ruminococcus sp. UBA4350 | reverse complement strand
GCAGGTAAGGCAATCGCAAAGAAGCGCCTTGCTGATATCGCAATGAGCTACGGCTATATCTATGTTGCACAGATCGCAATGGGCGCGAACATGAACCAGACTCTCAAGGCGATCAAGGAAGCTGAGAGCTATCCGGGCCCGTCCCTCATCATCGGCTATGCACCGTGCGAGATGCACAGCATCAAGGGCGGCATGACCAACTGCCAGGCGGAAATGAAGAAGGCTGTCGAGTGCGGCTACTGGAACAACTTCCGCTACGATCCGAGACTGGCTGCACAGGGCAAGAACCCGTTCCAGCTCGATTCCAAGGCACCGACTGCGTCCTATCAGGACTTCATCATGGGCGAAGCACGTTACAGCGCACTGACCCGTTCCTTCCCGGAGCGTGCAAAGGAGCTGTTCGCGAAGGCAGAGGAGACCGCAGCAGACCGCTACGCATACCTCACCAAGCTCGCAGAGAAGTAATCCTTTCCGGACGAATCCGCGAATATTTATCGGCGTACCCGTGTGCATTCCGCGCACGGGTGCGCTTTTTGTTTAGCAATACGGGATGATTGACTTTCGCGGAAAATTATGCTATACTGTATCAAACGGCTTTTGCCGCCGCAGAAAACGATGCAGCACGACCGACAGGAAAAGGAGGAACCGAAATGAAGTACACATTCCGCAGGCTGCTGACAGCGGCACTCGCGTCAGCCATGACATTCTGCGCAGCCGCTTCGCTGCCGCAGACCGCATTCAGCGCCTATGCGCTCGAACAGGTTGATGAATACATTGAATTCATCAATGCGCTTCCCGGTGAATCCGAGATCTCGGAGCTCGGCTCCCTCAGTCTGACCGAGGACAGCTATACGCAGGGATTCAAGTACGACCGGGAAAACAATGCGCTCAGCGGCGCTGAGGTTTTTTATGTGTATATCCCGAAAACGGAGGGCGTTGATGCCGCATCCGTCAGGGTAAGCATCAGCCATACCATGCCGCAGACCGATCCGGATGCTCCGGTGCGCATAGCATCGGATGAAGCGACGCTGTCGGCGCGGCCGCATTACGGCGCTCTGATCGCAAAGATCGACCTGAACGCTCTGGCCGGAAAGAATATCGTCTCCATTGGCTTTGCCGGCGATTCCTTTACGCCGACCGCAGCAGGGAACGGCACGGAACAGGATGTGTTCGTTTACCGTGAGGTCACGCATCTGCCGGAGGATTCGATCCCGGCGGGTGACGGTGAAATCGGGTTGCCGGATCAGCTCCCCGAAGACGGCAGACTGACAGAGGTCAAAAAATTCACATTCCCGATTGACAAGGTGCAGTCGTATTCGATCCCGGTTCCGCTGCCGGATGATCCGGAAAGCTTTGCCGGATATTATCTGTATATCCCGCAGCAGGCCGGCGTCGGAAAGGTTGAAACGGATCTCGAATTGCAGATCGACAGCAATAACGGCGGCTATCTGCCGTGGATCAAATCGACGCTTGACAGCCCCTGCATTGATGCAGCACCGGCGGTTCTGAAAATCACCAGCACAAAGACAATGGTCAGACGGATCGAGCTCACAAAGCACAAGGCGGAAACGCTCGGCGAGAATCCCGCAGAGAGCTTTGACGTATACTTCTATATCTATCATACGAAAGCGGCGGAGCCGGAGCAGCCGGAACAGCCAGTGAAGCTCGAAGCGGCAGCGCTGCCGCAGAATGCGGAGCCGATCTCGTCGGTCGTCCGGCTGGAGGATGCAGCGAAGAAAACGCAGTTCTCCCTCGGCGATCTGACCTATCATTATCTCGATGCACAGTATGACGGCGATTTCTCGCGCTATGCGAAAAAGAGCGCGGATGCGGAGCAGTGGGCGGAATTCAGCACCCATATCGAACTGACCTTCACAACCGAAACCGTCAAGGAGCAGAAGACTGTGAACGATGACGGTACGGAGACCGTGGTTCCGGTAATGCAGCAATCGCAGAGCAAGCTCGGCTACGGGCTGCCGCTGCTTGACGGCAGAAGCACCAAGCTGATCGAGCCGAAGGACGGCAAGGATCCGTGGAGCTGCACCTATATGGATGCGGAATGCGTGTTTGACGGCATGGCCTTTACCAAAGGAAACGACATCGGAACCGAGATTGATATGCCGGCGGGCATCGGCTCGTTGAATGTCAGCGGAGCGGACTGCATCGGCAATCAGCCTTACCGGTATTTCTATCTGAAGATCTCCCACGCGGCCGTTCAGGGCGGCGACGCATCCGATTATGCGCTGCTGACCTTCCATGTGTTCCGGAACAGCGCCGAGGGCAAGTGGGAGGAATTCCGCACATTTACCGCGGCCGCCGATATGGAGCGGGCAGCCGGCAGCGACGGTACCGCCGATGCGGTCGTGAAAATGCCGGATGATCTGCTGAAGCCGGACAACGGATATCTCTATATCATCGAGCCGAAGTTCTTCACACGTTATTCGGCAGAGGGACAGAGCGGACGGCAGCTTGTGACAGAGGGTACAGGATATGCCACGCTCTTCGGTGCGAATGCGCTCTGCGGCGATCTCAACAACGACGGCACGGTTTCAATCGCGGATGCAGTTATGATGACAAAAAATCTTGTGACGGCGGAGGACAATACCGAAAATATCACAGCGGAGACTGCCGACCTCAACGGTGACGGCAGGATTACGGCAGCGGATCTCTCGCTGCTCAAGCGCCTGATTCTGACCGCGCACGACTGACGCGGCCGGAACAGATAGATAGCAACAGGAAAGGAGGGGCTTGTATGAAGTATATCTGCTCTGTCTGCGGCTATACCTACGACGAGACTGCGGGCGATCCGGATAACGGCATCGAGGCAGGCACGAAGTTCGAGGATCTGCCGGACGATTTCGTATGTCCGCTCTGCGGCGTCGGCAAGGATATGTTCGAGGCTGAATGAGACCATGAAAGCCCTTCGCGGATGCGGAGGGCTTTTCACATTGATGAGGCGGGCAGTGCCCGCTGCCATTTCCTAAAGTTCTCCGGGCGCGGATGGGCGCAGAATAAGACTTCCCCAGACCGTAAAATAGGCGTGATCAGCGCCGTAACAGCGACGAACCTGTTATGCTCCGCGAAACCATGCCGTAGGGAAATGGCAGTCGGCCCAGCCGACCGGCTGTCTGCTCTGCCGACATTCGCTTATTTTTCGGGAAACAGTTGCATTTTCCGGAATCTTGTGTTATAATAGGGCGTAAAGCGGATAATCAGGAACCGTAACCGGAAAGAGAAAGGAAGACATCTATGAATCTGAAAAAATTGCTGCCTGCCGGTCTGATCGCGGTCAGCCTTGCGCTGAGCTTCAGCGGATGCAGCGGCTCCGGCAGCAGCGGGATCGCCGAAAACATCGAGCCTGCCGTTACCGAGGATACCGCAGCCGTTACGCTGGCGACCTCCACGACCGTCGTCACCACGACCACCGAGCCGCCCGTACCGCCCGATATCTCGGTCAATCTGCTGGCGGTCGGCGACAACCTCGTGCAGACCTATGTATATCTTGCGGCACAGGCACAGGCCGGCGGCACCGGCTATAACTTTGGCCCGCTCTACGAAAATGTCAAGCCGGTCGTGCAGGCGGCCGATGTCGCGATCATCAATCAGGAAACGCTGATCTGCGGCGGCGACTACGAGATCTCCGGCTCCGGCTTCAACTTCAATTCCCCCGTCGAGCTGGGCGATGCAATGGTCGATCTCGGCTTCGATATCTTCACGATCGCGAATAACCATATGCTCGACAAGGGCATCGGCGGTCTTGCGTCCTCGCTGGATTACTGGGACGGCATGATGCAGAAGCATCCGATCCTCACGATCGGTGCCTACCGCAATGCCGAGGATCAGGACACGCTCAGAGTGCAGTATGTCAGGGGTATGCGCATCGCGTATCTCTCCTATGCGGAGCAGCTGAACGGCTATTCCCTGCCGGCGGATACGGATATCAAGATCGGCATGACCTCGGACGAGGCGCTCATGGAGCGGCAGATCAAGCGCGCAAAGGAAGTCGCGGACGCAGTCGTCGTTGCGGTTCACTGGGGCGCCGAGGATACGCACTGGGTGCGCGACGATGTCAAGGAGCTGGCGCGGAAGCTGGTCGGCTGGGGCGCCGATGTCATTCTCGGTACGCATTCGCATACCGCGGAGACAATGGAGTATATCCCGCGTGAGGACGGCACACAGGGCTTCGTGTTCTATTCGATGGGCAATTTCATTTCCGCACAGACCGATAATTTCAATATGGTCGGCGAAATGAACAGCTTCAATCTCGTCAAGCACGGCGACACCGGCAAGGTCACAGTCGAGGATGTCAAGTGCAAGCCGGTCATCACGCATTATGATGCGGGATTTGCGAATCTGCGTCTCTATCCGTATGACCTCTATACGACGGAGCTTGCGGACGCACACGCACTGCCGTATACCCACGCCTATCCGGAGACGGCAAAGGACTTCGGAAAGGGTGTCATCGACGCGATCATTGAGAACAATATTCCGGCAGAATTCCGCGATCTGGACTGACCGGAAAGCGCCCGGAAACTGATAGTCCGCATATCAAAATAAGCGAGGAATGACGCGGCAAAAGCCGGCAGACGAAAATGCTGACTTTTGCCGCGTCTTTCTTTTGTCGGATTGCATAATTTTTGCTTGTTCAATTTATCAATAATCACAAAAACGGTATCGAAGTCTTGACTTTGTGACAGCGGTTTATTATAATGGTAGTAAGCCGTATTGTCGGGTAAGGGATATCTGTCGGCAGATCGCTGTGCATTAGTACGGATGCAGGGCGTTCTCCGTGCGGACAGACCTTCCGGTACGGACAGGATAGACAGGCTTTTCCGGGACTGCCCCGGCGCAAAATCCGTGTCAGTGAATCCGGTGCGGATGCCGGCGGAAGCAGGATTCCGAATGCATAAGCGGGGGCTTGTCTGAGTATATGAAAAGAAACGGATCAGCGCGTTTCTTGGAGTATATGAAATCATCATGAAAGAAGGAGGAAAGGAATGAAGGCGCAGAAAGCGGCGGTTTTCGGACTGCTCGCGGGCTTTCTTGCCTGCTGCTATCCGGGAACGGCACCGGTCATGATCTGCGCGGCGGATCTTCCGGAAGCGGAGGCGGCGGTCGATGTGACTGCGGCGGACGCAGAGGGCGGATTTACCGCATCGGTATCACTCGAACGGATGCCGGAAACGGGGCTGTGTGCAATGGAGTTCGCGCTCCGGTACGATGCTGCTGCTCTGACAGTCACGGATGTGACACTGCTCTATGACACAGGCGCACAGAAGGCGGAAAAGCTCGCCGGCATCACGGGAAACGATGTATTTACATATGAAAATACGGATGGCTTCCTGAAGATCCGATGGGGTACCGCCGCGAAGGCAGACTACTGGCTGAAAGAGGAACGGGTCTTTTTCACGGTCAGCGGAACTGTTTCGGAGGATGTTCCGGCAGGGACGCGGATCCCGATCGAGCTCGTACCGGCGGCGGGGGATACTGCGGGTGCAGTAATTGCCGCAGGCTGGCTGGATGACAACGATATGCTGCAGCCGTGTCAGGTGACCGCGAAAAGCGGTGCAGTCTGGAAGCCGATCAATGAGGCCGGCGTTACCATGTACGGCGACATTGATCTGGACGGAGAGCTGACCGTTGCGGATGCAGTGCTGCTTCACCGCGCACTGAACGAAGAGCTTGCTCTCAGCGCCGCAGCATACGCAAACGCAGACTGTGAGTCAGACGGCGTGCTGACGATGTGCGATGTAACGCTGATGCTCCGGAAGATCCAGAATCCGGCCGGAGACACCGCCTCGGAGACACACTGACAAAGCACTCACCCACGGGGGACCGCAGGCGCACGGGTAAGCTGACGGTTCCATGCTCCGTGATATGCGGCCGGAAGGCGCGTATCAACTGCAACATTCATGGTCGGCAAAACATGGCCGCAGGCTCCGCCGGGAGCAATGCCGACGGAGAATCGCCGAAACCAAACCCAACAAAACCAAATAAACAATGCGTTTGAACCGGGAATGCGGCTGAACCGGTGTCAGACAAGAAAGGATTAAGTTGTCATGAAGAAATTCATCTCTGCTCTTTCGTCGCTCGTCATCGCAGCGACGGCAATGGGCGGCGCCCTCGCGATCAGCACGGATGCCGCATCGACTCCTGATTCGACAATCGTCGCTTTCCGTTCCAACGGAGAGTCCTCTGTTAAAGCCAGTGCCGGCGACAAAGTTCCGGTTTCCGTGTATGTCCCGCAGTCTCAGGGCTTCAACACTCTGACGCTGAAGACATCCATTAACGGTGATGCAACGCTCGATCAGGGCTCTGTCAAGGATATGAACGGCAAGGTCTATGAGAATTTCAAGGGCTCCTTCGGAAACTACGGCATCACGATCTCTGATGTCGCATGGCCGCAGGGCGGAGCTGATCCGTGCTGCCTCGACTCCGGTATTATTTCGGGTCAGAAGATGTTTGCGGGTTATGCAGAGGCCGGCAACGCTCTGTTCACCGAAAACGCATTCAGCATTATGTATCAGGCAAGCCACGCTATCAGCTACACCGCTGCAAAGTACGGCCTTGAGAAGGGCTCCAAGGATATCGACTCCTACATCGCATGGGAAGCTGCCGGCAAGCCTAAATATGACGAATATACCCCGGCCTTCACATGGTCGAAGGATGACTTTGATTCATATAAGTACCCGCTCGTCTCCTTCAACCTCAACCTTCCGTCGAATCTGAAGGACGGCACCTATGTGCTTGATGTTTACTATGATGAGTATCTGAACTGCAACCCGTCCGCTCTGTTCGATTCCAAGACCAACGATCCGCTGCCGGAGAGTATGCTCACTTACTCCACGAGCTCGGCAAAGGGCATCGGCGGCGCAAATACGCTCAAATCCGAGAAGCTGACCATCACCGTCGGTGAGCCGCCGCAGGGCGGGGAGACCACCACGACCGCTCCTGTCACCACCCCGGCTCCTGATAAGGCCACCACGACCGTAAAGCAGGATGATCCGCCGGTTGTTGATCCGGCAGGCGCTATCGTCTACGATCTGAAGACTGCTAACAGCACGCTTTCCGGCGACAAGAACACCGTTACCGTGAAGCCGGGCGAGAAGATCGACGTTCTGTGGACTGTTTCCAAGGACCAGAAGATCGCAGGTATGCAGATGTACTTCGACATCAGCGAGATCATCGCTGCAGGCGGTAAGTACCTCGGCGCTGAGCAGGGCGATGCTTATATGCTGATCCCGACCTTCAATGATGATTTCGCTGGCAAGACCAGAGAAGAAGATGTGAACGGCGGCCAGATCATCTACACCTTCGGCGGCAACAAGGAGTACATCGCTGCTGAAGACGGCGCGCTGATCTACACCTTCCAGATCCAGGCTCCGGAAAAGGCCGGTACCTACAACATCGTCAACGATACTTCCAGAGGCGACGTCACAAAGGTTACCCCGCGTGTCGGCGATCCGCTGAGCTTCGTGATCCACGAGCTGGCTATCACTGTCTCCGGCGATGAGCCGAAGGAGACCACCACGACTGTGACCACTCCGGCACAGCAGCAGCAGACCACCACGACTGTGACCACTCCGGCACAGCAGCAGCAGACCACCACGACCGCTACAACTCCGGAAGACGGCGACGTTCTCTACGGCGACGTCAACTGCGACAAGCAGGTCAGAATCAACGACGTTGTTCTTCTGAACAGATACCTCGCAAAGACTGCTGATGTCTCTGCACAGGGCAAGAAGAATGCAGACTGCGTCAAGGACGGCAACATCACCGCTGACGACTCTACTGCAATCAAGGAGTTCCTGGCAAGACTGATTCCGTCGCTCCCGAAGCAGTAATTGAAGCAACGCGTTTGATACGCAATTTTACATGAAGGCGTTATGTGCGCGGAGGAAACTTCGCGCACATAATCCAGAAAGGGATAAAGATGAAGAAACTTATTTCTGCTCTGTCTTCCTTGTGCCTTGTTGCTACTTCAATGCTCGGAGCATTTGCTGCGGTACCGATGAGTGTTTCTGCGGCTGATGTCAAAGCTGACGGCGATATCGTCTATGATCTCGTTCCGAAGGGAAAGGATTATACAGCTGCGACCGGCACCGGCAACAACCAGTATACGGCTGAGCCGGGCGAAACATTTACGATTCAGTGGACTGTCAAGAACGACCAGAAGGTCTCCGGCCTTCAGATGTACCTCGATTTCTCCGCGCTGACGGAGAACGGCGGCGCATATGTCGGCGCTGAACAGGGCGACGCTTATATGCTGATCCCGACATTCAACGATACGCTCGTGAATGTCAGCAAATCCACGAATCCGAATGACGGCGGCCAGATCATCTACAGCTTCGGCGGCAATAAAGAATATCAGGCTGCAGATGGTGCGGTGCTCTATGAGTTCACCGTCAAGGCTCCTACAAAGGAAGGCACTTACGTAATCGGTCAGGATACAAGAGACATCTGCAAGGTTGTCCCGCGTGTCGGAACCGACTATTCCTTTACCATGCACGGCATTTCGATCAAGGTCGGAAATCCGCCTGCGGTCACTACCACAGCGCCCGAATCAACTCCCTCAACCACAAAGGAGCCGGGCACCCCGATCGCTTCGGGCTCGATCCTCTATGATCTGGCTCCGAAGGGCAAGACCTACACCGCTGCTCCCGCAAATGCGACCGGCAACAATGTCTATAAGGCAAAGGCCGGTGAGGAGATCACGATCCAGTGGACCGTCAAGAACGACCAGAAGGTCTCCGGCATTCAGATGTACCTCGACTTCTCTGATGTGACAGAGAACGGCGGTAAGTATGTCGGCGCTGAGCAGGGCGATGCGTATATGCTGATCCCGACATTCAACGATACGCTCGTGAGTGTCAGCAAGTCCACCAACCCGAATGACGGCGGCCAGATCATTTACAGCTTCGGCGGTAATAAGGAGTTTCAGGCTGCAGACGGCGCGGTGATCTATGAGTTCACCATTCAGGCACCTTCAAAGGACGGCTCCTATGTGATCGGCCAGGATTCAAGAGACATTTGTAAGGTCATCCCGCGTGTCGGCGATGAGTACAAGTGGGCAATGCACGGCATCGAGATCCAGGTCGGCGATGTTCCGGATCAGCCGGAACAAAAAGAGACCACGACCACCAAGAAGCAGGAAACTGTTTCCGCGGATTCGATCGTCTACAACCTGGTTCCCTCCAAGGGCGATTACACCAAGGTCGCTGACAATGTCACCGGCAACAACGTCTATAAGGCAAAGCCGGGCGAGCAGATCACCGTTCAGTGGACGGTCAAGAACGACCAGCAGGTCTCCGGCATTCAGATGTATCTTGATTTCTCGGATATCACTGAAAAGGGCGGCAAGTACAACGATGCTGAGCAGGGCGACGCATATATGCTGATCCCGACATTCAACGATACGCTCGTGAATGTTACCAAGGCAACCAACCCGAAGGACGGCGGCCAGGTCATCTACAGCTTCGGCGGTAATAAAGAGTACAAGGCTGCAGATGGCGCGGTTATCTATTCGTTCAATATCACAGCTCCTGAAAAGGACGGCACCTATTCCATCGTTCAGGATTCAAGAGACATTTGCAAGGTCATCCCGCGTGTCGGCGATGAGTACAACTTTGTGATGCACGGCATCGACATCGTTGTCGGCGATGCACCGCAGGAAGACACCACCACTACAACCAAGGGTCAGGAAACTGTTCCGACTGATGCGATCATCTACAACCTCATCCCGTCGAAGGGCGAATACACCAAGGTCGCTGACAATGTCACAGGCAACAACGTGTATGAGGCAGCTCCGGGCGAGGCGATCACTGTTCAGTGGACAGTCAAGAACGACCAGCAGGTCTCCGGCCTTCAGATGTATTTCGATTTCTCGGATATCACTGAGAAGGGCGGCAAGTACGTCGATGCTGAGCAGGGAGATGCATATATGCTGATCCCGACATTCAACGATACGCTCGTGAATGTTACCAAGGCAACCAACCCGAAGGACGGCGGCCAGATCATCTACAGCTTCGGCGGCAATAAAGAGTATAAGGCAGTAGATAACGCGGTTATCTACTCGTTCAACATTGTTGCACCGGAAACCGAGGGTACCTACTCGATCGCTCAGGATCCGAGAGACATCTCCAAGGTCATTCCGCGTGTCGGCAATGAGTACGACTTTGTGATGCACGGCATCGACATCAAGGTCGGCAAGAAGAGCGAAACCACTACAACTGAAAAGCCTTCTGAGGAAACCACAACCGAGAACGTCCCGGCAGGCAAGACCACCTGGACGATCGCAAAGGTGACTGCGGAAGCAGGCGCTGATGTGAAGGTTCCGGTCTCTGTTGAGGGCGATGAAGGCACAGGCGGATTCGTTGCAGAGTTCAAGTGCGACGATGCGCTGAAGATCAAGGGCGTTGAGTGGGGCAAGGGCTACACCGGCACTGCTACCATCAACAACAATGAGCTGGTTGTTGTCTGGGCAGCCGAGGACGGCGCAGACCAGAAGGCAAACGGCGAGATCATGAACATCCTCGTGACTGCTCCGAATGCAGCCGGCGAATATCCGGTCACATTCAAGAGCCTTGAGGTTGTCAACACCTCCGGCAATGAGCTGACCGTTACCAAGAAGGACGGCGCTGTCATTGTTGAGGGCGAAGCGGGTTCTGCAAACTGGATCATCGGTGAAGACACCGTCGCTCCGGGCGCAGCAGCAACCGTTCCGGTCACTGTGAAGGGCGATACCGGTACAAGCGGATTCGTTGTCGAATTCGAATATGATCCGGCACTCACATTCACGGGCATTGAGTGGGCAGACGGCTACACCGGCGAGCCTACCAAGAATGAAGCATCTACTGACGAAAAGGCAGTTCTTGTTGTCTGGGCAGAAAAGGAAGGCAAGAACATTCAGGCTGCTGACGGCGCTGTCGTTATGAACCTGAAGTTCACTGCTCCGGATGCAGCAGGCGAATATCCTGTCAAGTTCAAGAGCCTCGAAGTCACTGACACCAACGGCAAGGATCTTACCCTGACCAAGGAAAACGGTAAGGTCATCGTTGCAGGTTCCACCACGACCGCAGAGCCGGGCGGCAATGCAGGCTGGGTCATCGGCAAGGAAACTGTCGCGAAGGGCGCAACTGCAAAGGTTCCGGTCAATGTGATCGGCGATCCGGGCACCGCAGGCTTTGTTGTTGAATTTACAGCAGATCCGGCTCTGAAGTTCACCGGCTTTGAATGGGGCAAGGGCTACACCGGCGATGCAACCGTCAACAATGACGAGCTGGTCGTTGTCTGGGCTTCCGAGGACGGTCAGAACCAGAAGGCCGCGGATGACGCTCCGATCCTTTACCTGATCTTTACCGCTCCGGATGCAGCAGGCGAATATCCTGTTACATTCAAGAGTCTCGAAGCTGTCAACAAGGACGGCTCCGCTATCACAATCGAGCAGACTCCGGGCGCTGTCATCGTTCTCGACGAGACCACGACCACGACCGAAGTCACTGAGGCAGAAACCACCACAACGACCGAAGCAGTTGCAGATGAGACAACCACAACATCTGAGCCTGCTAAGGACGAAACCACTACGACCACTTCCGCACCTGTCGAACCCGTTACCACGACCACGACGGAGACCACTCCGATCGTTGTTCCGGAGGGTGAGGTTGGCTGGATCATCGGCACTGAGACAGTCGCCAAGGGCGCAACCGCCAAGGTTCCTGTCAATGTCAAGAGCGATCCGGGCACCGCTGGCTTTATTGTTGAATTCAATGCAGATCCGGCTCTGAAGTTCACCGGCTTTGAATGGGGCAAGGGCTACACCGGCGATGCAACTGTCAACAATGACGAGCTTGTCGTTGTCTGGGCTTCCGGCGACGGCACAAATCAGACCGCAGCAGATGATGCTCCGGTACTGTATCTGCTCTTCACGGCTCCGGATGCAGCAGGCGAATACCCTGTCACATTCAAGACGCTTGAAGTTTCCGATACAGAAGGCACATTCATCAAGACCGTTCAGCAGCCGGGTGCTGTCATCGTCATTGACGATGTGACCACCACGACAACGGCTGTCACTGACCAGCCTGATGATGAGGAAACCACCACAACGACTGCTGAGCCGCAGCCGGGTACAACCACC
>DGSY01000062.1:22857-30670 GCA_002394125.1 Ruminococcus sp. UBA4350 | reverse complement strand
CGTCCCCTGTCACAAATTTTACGCCTGCCCGTAATACGCATTCTTCCCGTGCTTGCGCAGGTAGTGCTTATCCTGCATGGCCTGCGGGGTGGGCTCGGCTTTCGGGTTGATCATTTCGGTGTAGAGGGCCATCTTGGCCACTTCTTCGACCACAACGGCGTTGTGGACGGCTTCGTGGGCATCCTTGCCCCAGGTGAATGGCCCGTGGTTTTTGCAGAGGGCGCCGGGCATCGCGACAGGGTCCAGGCCCAGGCGATCGAACTCGTCGGCGATCACGATACCGGTGTTCTCTTCATACCCTTCGTCGATCTCCTGCGGCGTGAGGTTGCGGATGCAGGGGATTTCCCCATAGAGGTAGTCCGCGTGCGTGGTGCCGTAGCAGGGAATGCCGCGGCCGGCCTGCGCCCAGCTGGTGGCAAAGGGCGAGTGCGTGTGCACGATGCCGCCGATCTGCGGGTACTTCCGGTACAGTTCCAGATGGGTTTCCGTGTCCGATGAGGGTTTGTACCGCCCTTCCACGGTCTGCCCGGTGGTCAGATCCACCACCGTCATGTCCTCGGCCTTCATGCCGTCATAATCCACCCCGGAGGGCTTGATGACCATGAGGCCCCTCTCGCGGTCGATGCCGCTGACATTGCCCCAGGTGTAGATGACGACGCCTCTGGCCGCGAGTTCAAGATTCGCCGCACAGACTTCCTGTTTGAGTGTTTCAAGCATATTGCTTACCCCCTGTATATTTTTGCTGCACCCGCAGCGCGGAGAAACATGATCCTTTTGAGGATTCTCTGCCCTTATTCTACCACATGGGGCACCGAAAGTCAAGCGGCAGAAAATGGGTGCAGCCCCCTGCCGGATGACAAGAGGCTGCGAATATGGGAAGAGGTATTAAGCGATTTTCAATCAGAACTCTTTGACAAGCTTTGCAATGTACTTCAGAATCAGCGTAACATCGTCGTTTTCGAGGTTGCCGTTCTTATTGACATCAGCGTTCTTTTTGCCCTGTGCAGAAACATTTGCATCGGTTTGCTCAGCAACAAAACGCGCGAGCAGAACTGCATCAGAGATATCGACCTTGCCGCTGCAATTCACATCGCCGAGATGCAGCTTCGACGGATCATCCTTGCTGGTTTCAGAAGAAGTCTCCGAAGAGGAAGCGGTGGTTTCCGTTGTCTCGGAAGAAGCAGAGGTAGAAGTGGTCGTAGTTGTGCTCTCTGTGGTTGTGGTGGTCGTGGTGCTCTCGGTCGTCTGCTGCGGGTCAGAATGCTGTGCAGCTTCGGTGACTGCGAGCAGATAGACCAGCGGAGAATTCCAGTAGATCGTGATCTCGTTGGTGGAGTAGCTCTCTGCATTATCAATGTAGCACTTTGCAGCAGGCTCGGTCTTGCAGTATGCCTTTGCCGCGCTGTCCTCCAGTGCGGAGTTGACGCCGCCGACCAGCATACCCGGCTGTGCCTTGCCGACCGCCATCGACGGACGGTGATGCGGTGCCTCCGGCGCGACTGTGCCGAAGCCGGTCACGAAGCAGGTGCCGAGCGGATTTCTGCCGAGCAGATAGCTCAGGACTTCGTCCGCAGCTTCCTGTCTGCCCTGCATCGAAAGCACGATGCCCGCATTGGCGATCGTCATGTTGCTGCCCCATGCATACAGGCTGACCGGAGAACCGTAGGGGCTGCCCTTTACGATCGTTTCGCTGGTCATGGCCGCCTTTTCGAGCTGTGCCTTTGCCTTTGCGACCAGATCCTCTGCCTTGCCGTTTGCCTTCATTGTCGCGAGCGCGATATTGCCGTAGTCACCGACAGTAGACCAGTCAAGGCCGGCGCTGACGGTAGAAATGCCGCTCAGATAGGTCTCATCGCCGGTCGCACGGAACATCTGGCAGGCCGCCCAGTAACGCTCATCCTTGTCGGTCTTGTCGCCGTAATCACCGGTGGAAATATCCCTCGGATTCGAGAAATTGAACTGCGGATTCTGCTGGAGATAATCCCACGACTTCTTCGCTGCCGCGAGGCACTTCCCTGCGAATTCAGCGTCCACATCTGCATAGACCTCTGCGGCCAGTGCCATAGATGCACAGAAATCAGCCGTTGCGGTCGAGGAGATCGGGGTGACGATCAGCGGCTTGGTCTCTGCCGTCGGCATGACATAGCCGGGGAATGTCGCGCAGCTGACCTTGTGATATACGCCGCCGGAGGAAGCCTGCATTTTCAGCATCCACTCAAGCTCATAGCGCGTTTCATCGAGGATATCCGGTGTGCCGTTGCCGCTCTCCGGAATGCCGACCTTATCATTGAACATGGTCGGATTTGCGAGATATGCGTACATCAGATCCGCGACGGCCTTTGCTGCCGCGACGGTGTATCTGCCGTAGTCGCCGGCATCGTGCCAGCCGCCGGTCACGTCGATCTTGTCGTTCGTGCCGTAGACCGTTGCCATTTCCGCGTGGCAGGCTTTGTGGCCGAAATCTGCATCCTCGACCTCACAGCCGCAGCGCTGGAGATAGAACATCCGGATCGAATCGTTCATCAGCTTTTCATACGGCTTCTCTGCAATCACAAACGGATAGGAATCATCGAGGCTGCCGCAGGAGATGTAATAAGTGCCCGGTTCCTTGACCTCGGAGAAATCCGCGACGCGGTCGGTCTCATCCGCACTCTTGTTGGTGACAGGCGCACCGAGCGTGCCGGTGTAAACGGTCTCTTTGGTATCCGCATTGACGACCTTGAAGGTATCGCCGCCGTCCGCACGGACGACCGCAGTCTTTTTGTCATTCGGACGGTAGCCGATCTGATTTGCGATGATCTTCGGCTTATAGGGGCCGACCTCCTCGTAATTGACGGCGGAGTCATCGACCAGCTCCAGCGAGACATTGTCCAGATAGATCGTATGCTCCTGCGGAATATCCGGCTCCGTCTTCTGGATGCCGAGATTGAAGCAGAGCTTCGACATGATATCCGTTTCGTAATCCATGGTAAATTCGTAATCCATGACCAGCGGTTCCGAGGTCAGATCCAGTCCCTTCCAGTTGTATGCAGTGTACTTTCCGCCGTTCTGCTGGATCATGAATTCCACAAAACGGTCGGTCGAGCTGGAAATCTCGAAGTGCATATGATAGGTCGCGTTCTCATAGAGCGGGACGATATCATAATAGAGCTGGACTGCGTAATTGACCTTGCCGAGCGAGCTGATGTTGACGGCAAGTCTGCCGTCGGAGGTGGTGGACAGCGTTGCAGCGCCGCCGCTCTCCTTGTAGATCGCCCAGTCCTTTGTGCCTGTGTCGAATGTCGAATTCGAGATCAGGTTCACGGGATCTGCCGCTGCGCCTGCCGTCGGTACAACTGCCCCCGCAGTTCCGGCAAGCATCACGGCCGCTGTCAGAACAGACAGCAGTTTTCTTTTGCCTTTGAAAATCATTTGAGAAACCCTCCGCTTTCTTTATTTGTCCGCGCCCGCTGAAAACGGCCCCTCTCCGACCGTTTCCGCACCGTACAGAGATACGCTCTCCGGTAGGGCATTTGCCGAACCCGTATCCTGCACGGTCTGGAAACAGCTGCGCAAACGCAGGTCTTCCGCGGGGTATGCCCCGAAAAAGCCTGTATTTTCATTATAATGGATTGACAAATAAAACGGAATAGGATATAATGTATATTATATGATATTTTGTGCAAACCGTTTCAGGAAGGAAGTACAAAATGATATTACATCATGTCGGATACAATCACCGTCACGATGCGGATTTTCAGATCGAACGGCCGGACGGCACCGGCGACTGTCTGCTGCTGATCCTGAAATCGCCGGCGATCTTTACGCTGGACGGCAGAGATGTTACAGTCGGCGAGAACACATTTTTCTTTTATCCGAAGGGGATGCCGCAGTATTACCGCGCCGTCCCGCAGCATGAATTCGTGAACGACTTCATCCATTTCGATTTTGAGGGCGATGAGCCGGAATGGTTCTCGCTGAAATATGTGCCCGTCGCAGAGCCCGCAAAGCTGCGCAGCATCGAATTCCTGAGCTTCTGCATCAAGGCGATCGCCGATGAGAACAGCTCCGCGCATCTGCACAAGGAGGATTCGATCTCGCATTATTTCTGGCTGCTCTGCAATAAGGTCAGCGAGCAGGTGCATGAGCAGTCGATCATTCCGCCGGGCGCGCGCTATGAGCCGATGCTCATTATCCGGAACAAGATCTACAACGCACCCTATCTCGAATGGTCGGTCAACTGGGCCGCACATGAGACCTGCATGAGCCGCTCCGCCTTTCAGCATCACTACAAGGAGCAGTTCGGCGTGACATTCATTCAGGATCTGATCCTCAGCCGGATCTCCCATGCAAAGATGCTGCTCCGGACTACGAATATGAGCATTCAGGATGTCGCCCTGCAATGCGGCTACCGGAGCTATGAGCATTTCGCAAGGCAGTTCCGGCGGCACTGCGGGATCGCCCCGACCGATTTCCGCAGCACGAAGCAGGATGAAAAGGAGAATACATGATCCGCTACGATAAACATAAATATCCCTCTGTTCACCGCGGGATCGTCCGCGCAGCGCTGATCCTGCTGGAGCTGGAGCAGCATCCGGCGGCAAAGCGCTATTCCGCAGGCGATGCGGAGGTGCTCATCGGGGAGGCCGATGCGCCCGACCGACGCGGCGACCGGCAGCGCGGACGCGGCCTGCATTATTACTGCGCCGCAAAGCCCGACGGCACCGCCCTCCCGCTGCATCCCGCGCTCGGCGGCTACTGCAACGGCAGAGGTGCGCCGGCGCCCTCCCCGCTGACCGTTCTTGATGCCGAATACCGCACGGCGCTCGCGCTTTACGGCGCCGGCCGGTTCATTCCGGCGATGCAGTCGCTCTCGCGGGCGATGCATATGCTCGCGGATATCTGCTGTCCGCCGCATACCGCCGGACTGACCTATTTTTCACGCTATGCAGGCGCACACAAACGATATGAAGCCCGCGCCGCCGAGCTGTTCTGGGACAGCGATCCCGCCGCTCTCATCGAATATCATGCGGCGAAAAGCTGGGCGGAAAAAGCAGCGGGCAGCGTTCCATTTTCCGCCTATACCGATCTGCTGCGCGGCAGTGTGCCGGAAAGCGGCGGCACATGGCGCACGGGCAAATTCGCAGAGCTTTGCAGCCGCCTTGCACACTCCGGAACAAAGGAGCTTTCCGCCGTCCTCGGCGACGATGCGCTCGCGCTCGATCAGTCGATCGAGCGCAGGCTGAAGCTCTCAGTCGCGCACTGCGCCGCGCTCCTCGCAGCCTTTGACCGTGATGCCGATGATCCGGAGCTGCCGGTCTGGAAAGAGCAGCAGCCCTATTGGCTCAAGAGCTTCATGAGCGCCTTCACCGTCACGAAAGAGCCGCTCTTTCTGGAATTTGAGGATGACGGCACTGTCACCCTCTCGACACAGGAAAAGCAGTATCTCGCTGTCGGCAGCATGGGACGCGTCCTGCTGACCGAACAGACAGAGGGCTATACCTGTCGCTTCCGGTTCGGCAGAGAGCCGCTGCTGACGCTCTATCCCGACGGCGATCAGGACAGACTGCTCGCACAGATCCGCGGACAGCTTTTCTGCATCCGCAGAATGACGCATTTACAGGGAGATCTTTTTCTTTCACAGACATCGTTCGCGCTCGTGACGCGGCAGCCTGAAAAAGCGAAGGTGCTCCTGACCTAATACGGAGGACTATAATGGATAATCAACAGATCTGCGTAATTTTTGCGGGCGGCCCCGAAAAAGGGCTGCCCTGTATGCCCGTTCCGAAGGATGCCTTTATTTTGTGCGCGGACAGCGGACTGCATCTTGCGGAACGGCTGAAAATGAAGCCCGATCTTGTTCTCGGAGACTTTGACTCACTGGGGAAGATCCCCGAATCGCTCCCGCATATGACGGCTCCGGTCGAAAAGGACGATACCGACACGATGCTTGCGGTGCGAGTAGCCCTGCGGATGAAATTTCACGACATCCGCATCTTCGGCGCATTCGGCGGCCGGCTCGATCACACGGTCGCCAATCTGCAAACGCTCGAATTCATCCGCAGAGAGGGCGCCTCGGGAATGCTGATCGGCGCGGGCGATTCAGCCTCAATGCTGCTGGGCGGCGAACGGCTCGTTCTGGCACGGAAGGCCGGCTGGTCGCTTTCGGTTTTTGCGTGGTCGGAGCGCTGTCTCGGCGTCTCGGCACACGGCGTTGCCTATCCGCTCAAGGATGCAGAGCTGACGCGGCGTTTCCCGCTCGGCGTCAGCAACCGCATCGAGGCCGACCGCGCCGAGATCACCTGCGGCACCGGCACTCTGCTCGTCCTGGAATCAAAGCTCTGAACGGCCGGCCGGCTGCAGGGCAGAAGTGAACATTTTATGAAAATAGCGCCGCGGGACTTTCTTTTTTCCCGCGGTTGTGCTATAATAAGGATGTATACTATTTTATCATTCGCATACTCTTTTTCACACGCGCCGCAGCGCTGCGGCGAAGGAGGGCATATACATTGGCACAGACCGTTTATTCTCTCGGCATTGATGTCGGCTCGACGACTGTCAAAACCGTCGTGATCGACGAAAACAATAAAATTCTCTCGCAATGCTATCAGCGGCATATGTCGCGGGTCCGCGAGACCGTCGCGGAGCAGCTCGAAGCATTGGAGCAGAAATTTCCGGATGCAGCGTTCCGCCTCTGCATCACCGGCTCGGCGGGACTCGGTCTCGCACAGAGCGCGGAGATCCCGTTCGTACAGGAGGTTCATGCAGCATTCCTCGCGGTCAAGGCGGATTATCCGCAGGCCGATGTTGTGATCGAGCTGGGCGGCGAGGATGCGAAAATGATCTTCCTGACCGGCGGCGTGGAGCAGCGCATGAACGGCTCCTGCGCAGGCGGCACCGGTGCATTCATCGACCAGATGGCGACGCTGCTCGGCATCACCGCGGACGAGATGGATGCGATCTCGCTGAAGGCGGAGCGGCGCTACCCGATCGCTTCACGCTGCGGCGTTTTCGCAAAATCCGATATCCAGCCGCTGCTCAATCAGGGCGCAAAGCGCGAGGACATCGCCGCGAGCATCTTTCAGGCAGTCGTCGATCAGACCGTTTCCGGTCTCGCACAGGGCAGAACGATCGAGGGCACTGTTCTGTTCCTCGGCGGCCCGCTTTCCTTCCTCAAGGGACTGCGGCAGGCATTCGTCCGGACGCTGAAGCTCGACGAACAGCACGCGATCTTCCCGGAAAATGCGCCGGTTTTCGTTGCATACGGCAGCGCAATGTATGCCGCACAGACGGTCAGCCCGATGAAGCTTTCCGAGGCGCTCGAACGGATCCGGAATGCATCCGCGGGCGGCAATACCGTCACGAGCGAGCCGCTGTTCCGCAGCCGCAGCGAATATGAAGCATTCATCGATCGGCACAAGGCACATGACCTGCCCTTTGCCGATCTCCATACCGCATCGGGCGATGCGTATCTCGGCATCGACGCCGGCTCGACAACGACAAAGCTCGTACTCATCACCGACAAGGGCGAGCTGCTCTATCAGTATTACGCCGCGAACCGCGGACAGCCGCTTGACCGCATCGTCAAGCAGCTCAAAAAGATCTATGCCGAAATGAATCCCGATCTGCATATCCGCGCATCGGCTGTCACCGGCTACGGCGAGGACTTCATCCGCGCCGGTCTCGGCATTGATTTCGGCATCGTCGAAACAGTCGCGCATTTCAAGGCCGCATCGTATTTCTGTCCCGATGTCGATTTCATCATGGATATCGGCGGACAGGATATCAAATGCTTTAAGGTGCGCAATCACAGCATCGACAGCATCATGCTGAA
>DGSY01000062.1:0-22790 GCA_002394125.1 Ruminococcus sp. UBA4350 | reverse complement strand
GCCTGCTCCTCCGGCTGCGGCTCGTTCATCCAGAGCTTTGCACAGGCGCTCGGCTATGATATCGCCGAATTCTCCCAGCTCGGACTGTTCGCGAAGCATCCGGTCGATCTCGGCTCGCGCTGCACCGTGTTCATGAACAGCTCGGTCAAGCAGGCACAGAAGGACGGCGCAACGGTCGAGGATATCTCCGCCGGCCTTTCCGGTTCGATCATCAAGAACGCCGTCTATAAGGTCATCCGCGCAAAATCCGTTGAGGAGCTCGGAAAGAATATCGTCGTGCAGGGCGGCACATTCCTCAATGACGCCGTGCTGCGTTCCTTTGAAATGGAGCTTGGCCGCGATGTGATCCGTCCGGCGATCTCCGGTCTGATGGGCGCATTCGGCGCGGCGCTCTATGCAATGGAGCACGCCCCCGAACAGACGACAACGATCACCGAGGACAGGCTCGCAGATTTCTCCTATCAGACACGCAGCGCGAAATGCGGCGGATGCACCGCGCACTGTGCGCTGAATATCGTCATCTTCCCCGACGGCGGCCGCTATATCTCCGGCAACCGCTGTGAGAAGGGCGCCGGCAAAAAGCAGACCGACGAAATTCCCTCGCTGTACGATTACAAATATAACCTCATCCTCGCGCAGAAGGACCGCAGATGCCGCGGGAGCAGACCGCTCGCAACGGTCGGCCTGCCGCTCGCACTCTCCTTCTATGAGCAGATGCCCTTCTGGACGGAGCTGTTCACGCAGCTCGGCTTCGCCGTCAGGCTCTCGCACGAAAGCGACCGCGATATGTATTACAAGGGACAGCACACGATCCCCTCGGATACCGTCTGCTATCCGGCAAAGCTCGCGCACGGGCATATCGAGGATCTGCTGGAGCAGGGCGTCGATTTCATCTTCTGGCCGTGCATGAGCTACAACTTCGATGAGGGCAGCAGCGACAACCACTACAACTGTCCGGTCGTCGCCTATTATCCGGAGCTGCTCCGCGCAAACAACAGCAAGCTGACCGCCCGGAACTTCATCACGCCCTATATGGATCTCAACCGCAAAAAGGGTGTCTATGCAGCATTGCAGCAGGCGCTCGCGCCCTACCGCCGCGGCTTCCGCACCGATCTGAAAACTGCGATCGAAGCGGCCTATACCGCACAGATGCACTACCGCATGATCGTCGCGAAGGAGGGGCAGCGCATCATCGAGGCGGCACGGGCAGCCGGCAGGAAGATCATCGTCCTCGCGGGCAGACCGTATCACATTGACAAGGAGATCAATCACGGTATCCATAAGCTCATCACCAGCCTCGGCATGGCCGTCATCAGCGAGGATGCTGTCTCATCGCTCGCGATGGTCGGCAAGCTCGGTGTCCTGAATCAGTGGACATATCATTCCAGACTGTACCGCGCCGCGAAATTCGTCACGTCACAGCCGGATATGCAGCTCGTGCAGCTCGTTTCCTTCGGCTGCGGCATTGACGCCGTCACGACCGACGAGGTGCGCAGCATTCTCGAACGCGGCGGCAAGCTTTATACACAGCTCAAGATCGACGAGATCAACAATCTCGGTGCCGCGAAGATCCGTCTGCGGTCGCTTGTCGCCGCAATGGAGGAGGCGCCCGCAAAGGCGCCCGTGCGCGCAGCGGTCACTGTCTGAATCATCGCAGAAAGGAGAGCCGGCGGATTTCCTCCGCCGCACCCCGCAATATGAATATCAACACTAAAAAAACCGGCCTTGCCCTCGCTGTTCCCGCAGCGCTGCTGCTGGGCTGGGCTGCCGCCGAAAACCTCGCGCTGCTGCACGTCAGCCGCTATGAGACCGATTTTGCCGCGATGCCGCGGACTGTGCAGATCTCGGATCTGCATAAGCGCAGCTTCGGACGCGGACAGAAGCGCCTGATCCGGACAGTCGCCGCACTGGAGCCGGAGCTGATCGTCATTACCGGTGACCTCGTCTCGCGGACGGAGCTGGATTTTAAGAATACGGCAGAACTGCTGGAAAAGCTCTGCGCGATCGCGACCGTCATCGTCGCAGAGGGCAATCATGAAGCGGATCTTTCGCCCGGTGCCTATGCCGGCTTCCGCGATGCCGTCCGCAAAAGCGGCGCGCGGCTGCTCGACAATGAGATCGTCCGCTGGGGCGATATCTCCATTGCCGGACTGCGCCTGCCGCCGACCTATTACCGCGGCGGCGGTATCCTCGGTGCGCGCGGAAAATATGAATGCACAGCCGGAACACTCTGGGAACGGCTCGGCTCCTGCCCGCCGGATACCCTGCTGCTCGCGCACAATCCGCGCTGGTTCCCGGCCTATGCGGAATGGGGCGCAAGGCTGACGCTCTCGGGGCATATTCACGGCGGCATTGTCCGTCTGCCGGGCATCGGCGGCATCCTCTCGCCGGAGCGCACCTTCTTCCCGCGCTTCGCAAAGGGACTCTATACAAGCGGCAATGCGGAGATGATCGTCAGCGGCGGTCTCGGAAAGCTGCGGCTTTTCAATCCGCCGGAGATCTGTCTCATCACGCCGAAAACCGACTGAATCTAACAAAATCTGCACCCCGCCGGATCCAAAACGGCGGGTGCTGTGTATTATCGGAAGCACAGGCGGCAATGCTTTCACAAAGACAGTGCCGCAGTTTGCGACAGGAGCAATGATTCTATGGATCACAGAAAATACCGGCATCTGTTCTCGACCGGCTTCGGAATCCTGCTGCTGGGAATGCTGACGCTCTGGTTTGCACTGGTCTGGGACAGCTGCTATGCGGAGGCGATCATTGCACCGTTCTTCCGGCGCGGCAACTGGGTCGTCGTCGCGATCTATCTGGTGCTGACCGTTCTGGTTTTTAAGGCCTACCGCTGTACGCGCTTCGGCTATCTCAAGCGGCGAGACCTGATCTATTATCAGCTGGTCGGCGTGACCTTCATCAATATCATCACCTATATGCAGGTCAGCGTGATCGGCCGCCATTTCATGCCGCTGGCACCGATGATCGTCCTGACGGCTGCTGACTATGTGACCGTCACGGGCTGGTCGTTTCTCGTCAGCCGGATCTATTTCCGGCTGTTCCCGCCGCGCAGGCTGATCGTTGTATACGGCTCGGCACAGGCGGCGGAGCTGGTCATGAAAATGAGCAGCCGCGTGGACAAATACATGATCTGCGAGAGCATCAGCTGCTCCGCCGGCCTGCGGGAGATCATCCGGCTGCTCGGCGATTTCGACGGCGTGATTCTCTGCGATGTCCCCGCCGATCTGCGGAACAGTGTGCTGCAATACTGCTGCGGGCAGCGGCAGCGCGTTTATATCGCGCCGCTGCTCTCGGATATCCTGATTCGCGGCGCGGATGAGATCCGGCTGTTCGATACACCGCTGATCCTCTGCCGCAATGAGGGTCTGACGATCGGTCAGCGGTTTGTCAAGCGTTTCTTTGATATCACGCTCTCCGTGCTGATGCTGCTCCCGGCGGCGCCGGTCATGCTGATCTGCGCACTGGCCGTTCATCTGGAGGACGGCGGCAGCGTATTCTTCCGGCAAAAGCGCCTGACACGCGACGGCGCGGAATTCGATGTGCTGAAATTCCGCAGCATGATCCCCGATGCCGAAGCGGACGGCAGAGCCGTCCTCGCAGCCGAGCAGGATGAACGCATCACCAGAACAGGACGCATCCTGCGGCATTTCCGGCTCGATGAGCTGCCGCAGCTGCTCAATGTCCTGCGCGGCGAGATGTCACTCGTCGGGCCGCGGCCGGAGCGTCCGGAGCTTGCCGCGGAATATGCAAAAAAATATCCGGAATTTCCGTACCGGTTACAGGTCAAGGCCGGTCTGACCGGCTATGCGCAGGTCACCGGCGCCTATGACACCGAACCGATCGACAAGCTGAAAATGGATCTGATGTATATAGAGGAATATTCGCTGCTGCTGGATATCCAGATCCTGCTGCTGACGCTGAAAACCATGCTGTTCCCGCCGGAAAACAATGCGGCGGAATATGCAGTCCGCAGCCTGAAAAACCATGAACATGAGGATAAGGAGTGACCTGAATGCAGAATGCTGCACCGCTGCTGACGGCGGTCATCATGGCCGGCGGCAGGGGCGAACGCTTCTGGCCGAAAAGCCGGACAGACTGTCCGAAGCAGTTTTTATCGCTGACCGATGACGGTGAGACGCTGCTGCAAAAAACAATGAAGCGCGTAGGCGGGCTTGTCCCGCAGGAGCGCGTCTACGTCGTCACGAATGCGGAATATATGCCGCTCGTGCGGGAGCAGCTTCCGGCGCTCCCGGCAGAGAATCTGCTCGCGGAGCCGGAAGCGCGGAACACCGCGCCCTGTATCGCACTGGCCGCTGCGGTCATCGCAAAGCGCTGGGGCGATGCCGTTATGCTGACGCTGCCAGCCGATCATCTGATCCGGCACGAGGCACTCTGCGCCGATGCGCTCGGCAGGGCGGCATCTGCCGCGGCGGAGTCCGATGCCATGCTGACGATCGGCATTACACCGGTCTACCCGGAGACCGGCTACGGCTATATCGCATTCTCCCGCGCCGAGGGGATGCCGCCCGGCATTTACCGCGTAGACAGCTTCAAGGAAAAGCCCGATGCCGACACCGCCCGCGAATATGTCGAATCCGGCAGCTATCTCTGGAACAGCGGTATGTTCGTCTGGCGGGCATCGGTCTATCTCGAAGCGCTGCGGCAGTATCTTCCCCGCGCCTATGAGATTGCGTGCAGGCTGCGCGATGCCTGCGATACGCCGGAATTTGATGCGGTATTGCATGAGGAATTTCCGAAGATGCCGAAGATTTCCGTTGATTTCGGCATTCTCGAAAAATCACAGCAGCTCTATACCATTCCGGGCAGCTTCGGCTGGGATGATGTCGGGAGCTGGCCGTCTCTGCGGCGCGTCGCAAAGACCGATACGAACGGCAATTACCGCAGCGGCGATATCCTGACGATCGGCACGAAAAACTGCGTGATCGCAGGCGGCAGAAAGCTGATCGCGGCCGTCGGGCTGGAGCATACCGTCATCGTCGATACGGACGATGTGCTGCTGGTCTGCGATGCCGATGCCGCGCAGAATATCAAAAAAGTCACCGATATTCTGAATGAACAGGGCCGCGGCGAATTGCTCTGACCGGACGGAGGTGAATACCATGCGCCACGGGCTCGGACTGGTGCTGAGCGGCGGCGGGATGCAGGGCGCCTATGAGATCGGTGTCTGGCACGCGCTGGAACAGATCGGTGCCGCCGGCAGCATTGACGGCATCTTCGGAACATCCGTCGGAGCGCTGAATGCGCTGTTGCTCGAAACCGCCGGTTTCCGGAAGGCGCATGATATCTGGCTGGATCTGAAGCCGTCGGATTTTTGCGGATGGCCGGAAAGTGCCCTGATACCGGAAACAGCCGCCGCGATCCTTGAAAAGCATACCGCTTCCCGGCAGATCCGGCGGGAGATCTGCGTATTCTGTCAGAGCACCGCGCCGCCGAATCCGGTGCATATGTTCCGCCTGCGGGACTGCGGATCGGATGCTGAACGCAGTCAGATCCTCCTCGCCTCCGTCGCAATGCCGGAGCAGCCGCCCGTGCAGATCGGCGGACAGTTTTTTCGCGGCGGCGGCATCGGCAATGCAAATGCAAATACACCGGTCATCCCGATGCGGGCGGCCGGCTGGCGGCGCATCCTCTCGGTCTGGCTCGATTATGACGCGGTATTCCCGCGGGTGCCGGACTGTAAGGTGCTGCATATCCGTCCGAGCGACAGGCGCATCGGACGCGGCTTCACCGGTCTGCCGAAAACCGACCGGAAGATCCTGCACGATATAATGGCTATGGGCTTCAGCGATACGATGCTGCAAAAGCCGCTCATTCTGCGGCTCGCGGCGGAATGCGAAGCCGGAAAGGAATCAACATGAAAAAACGCGCACTGATTACCGGCATCACCGGTCAGGACGGCTCCTATCTCGCGGAGCTGCTGCTCGAAAAGGGCTATGAGGTCTACGGCATCTGGCGGCGCAAGAGCGTCGTCGATTTCGGCAATATCGCACATCTCAAAGATCGGATCCGTCTGATCTATGCGGATATGACGGATATCGTTTCGCTGATCTCCGCGCTGCGCATCTCGCAGGCGGATGAGGTCTACAATCTCGCGGCGCAGAGCTTTGTCGCGACAAGCTGGGAGCAGCCGCTCGCGACCGCAGAGATCAACGCCGTCGGCGTGACGAATCTGCTCGAAGCGATCCGCATTGTCCGGCCGGAGGCGCGGTTCTATCAGGCCTCGACCTCGGAAATGTTCGGCAAGGTGCAGGCGATCCCGCAGAATGAGCAGACGCCGTTCTATCCGCGCAGTCCCTACGGCGTCGCGAAGCTCTACGGCCACTGGATCACGAAAAATTACCGCGAGAGCTTCGGGCTTTTTGCCTGCGCCGGCATTCTGTTCAATCACGAATCGGAACGCCGCGGCAAGGAATTTGTCACGCGGAAGATCACCGATGCCGCTGCCCGTATCGCGCTCGGCTTACAGGAATCCGTTTCGCTCGGCAATCTCGATGCGAAGCGCGACTGGGGACATTCGCAGGATTATGTCCGCGCAATGTGGCTGATGCTCCAGCAGGATCAGCCGGATGATTATGTCATTGCGACCGGCGAAACACGCTCGGTGCGCGAATTTGCGGAATGTGCATTCCGCGCAGTCGGCATTGACATCGACTGGCAGGGCGAGGGCGCCGATACCGTCGGCATCAACAAGGAAAACGGCAAGACCGTCGTGCGCGTCGATCCGGCGTTCTTCCGTCCGGCGGAGGTCGAGCTGCTCCTCGGCGATCCTGCAAAGGCTGAGCGTGTGCTCGGCTGGAAGCGGGAGATCTCCTTTGATGCACTCGTTACGCGCATGGCACAGCATGATCTGGAGCTGGTCAGGCGCGAGACCGGAGCGAAATCATGCATACAATAAAGGATCTGCCGGAGATACAGCGCCGGACACTGACCGCTCTGCGGCAGCGGCCGGGGATGTATCTCGGCACCAAATCGCTCGCAAAGCTGGAGGGATTTCATTCCGGCTGGTACTGCGCGATCCGGAGCGCCGGCATACCGGAGACGGCTGCATGGCTGTTCCCGCCGGCGTTCAATGATTTTGCAGCGATCAGATATACGGGCAAAGCCTGCACTCCGAAAAACTGCTTCCGCCTTGCCTCAGAGCAGGAGCCGGATGATGCCAAAGCATTTGATCTGCTCTTTGCGCTGTTTGACGAATATCTGACCGCACACGGTTTTGCACCGATTCCCCTGCATCCGCTCCCCGACCGTCCGGAGGCAAACGAACATGAACATCGCATTTGACGCATCCCCGCTGACCGGCGATCTGATCTCCGGTGTCGGCTGGTGCGAGGCGTATCTGACGGAAGCGCTCGCAAGGCTGCATCCCGAAGAATCATACCGCTTTGAATATTTCACGCTGCGTGCGCCGGAGGAAAAGGTACGGCGGATGCAGCCCTTTGTGCAGAAGAATACACCTCTGCATCCGGCGCGGTTTTCGCCGCTGCTCTACCGGATGCTGACGGCGGCCGTCCCCCTGCCCTACCGCATTTTTCACGGGAAATGGGCGGATGTCACGCATTTCTTCAACTATATCGTCCCGCCCGGCGTTCACGGAAAAACCGTCGTGACTGTGCATGATATGGTGCTGCACGCCTTTCCGGAGACCATGCGCACAAGAACGCGCCTGCTGCTGAAGCTGTCGCTGCGGCGCTCCATGCAGCGCGCTGACCGCATCGTGACCGACAGCGAGTTTTCCCGCAGGGAGATCGCGAAATATTATCCGGCATATGCGGAAAAGGTGCGCGTCGTTCCGTGCGGCGTCGATCGCAAACGCTTCGCGCCCGCGGAGAAAGCAGAGATCGAACGCGTCCGGCTGGCGCATCATCTCCCCGCACAGTATTTTCTCTATCTCGGCACACTGGAGCCGCGCAAGAATCTCGTGCGGCTGATCCGCGCCTACGGCCTGCTGCGGAAGCGGTATCCCGATGCGCCGCCGCTCGTGCTGGCCGGCGGCAAAGGCTGGCAGTATGAGAGCATCTTCGCTGCGGCGAAGGATGCTGCCGTGCGCGGGCATATCATTTTTCCGTCCTATATCCCGTCCGGCGATATGGCGGCGCTCTATTCCGGTGCGCTGGCATTTGTATTCCCCTCGCTCTATGAGGGCTTCGGGATGCCGCCGCTGGAGGCAATGGCCTGCGGCTGTCCGGTGCTGACGGCAAATGCCGCATCGCTGCCGGAGGCGGCCGGAAATGCCGCACTGCTCTGCGATCCGCAGAAAGTATCCGCGATCGAAAAAGGACTCGAACGGCTGCTGACCGATGAACCGCTGCGCAAAATGCTGCGGCAGCGCGGCTTTGAACGTGCCGCGCAGATGAGCTGGGACAATGCGGCGGAACGGCTGTATCAGGTCTATCAGGAAATAAAGGAATGATCGTATGAAACATCAGGGAACCGTCACACTGGAAACAGAGCGGCTGATTCTGCGGCGCTTTGCCGTCACGGATGCGGAAGCTATGTTCCGGAACTGGGCATCCTCAGAGGAGGTTGCACGCTATCTGACATGGGAGCCGCATGAGAATCCAGCCGTGACCGAAGCGCTCCTGCGTGAATGGGTCAGTGCCTACGAAAGGCCGGACACATACAACTGGGTGCTGGTGCCGAAAGAGACCGGCGAACCGATCGGCAATCTATCTGTCGTGCGTTTCATTGCGGAAACAGAATGCGCGATGCTCGGCTGGTGTCTCGGTACAAGGTGGTGGGGCATGGGCTATATGCCGGAGGCCGAAAAAGCCGTTCTGCGCTATCTGTTTGCGACAGTCGGCGTCCGGCGCGTCTGTGCCAATCACGATATCCATAACCCGAAGTCAGGGCGCGTCATGCAGAAGCTCGGCATGAAGCAGGAGGGCATCCTGCGGCAGCACGGCTATATAAAGGGCAGAATTTTTGACGATGTCTGGTACGGCATCCTCGCAGATGAATACAGGGAGATGCAGCATGGCACAGAATGAGCGTCCGCGCCTGCTGATCGCGGGCAAGGCCTATGCGCCCCATATCGGCGGGATCGAGACCGTCATGCAGCAGACCGCAGAGGCCATGCGCAGATATGCAAAGGTCAAGGTGCTGTGCTGCCGCGACGGGATCGGCCTGACGAAGCGCGAGCGCGTCAACGGCGTTCCCGTCACCTACGCGGGCAGCTTCGGGGAGATCGCGTCCTGTCCGCTGTCGCTTTCCTATTTCGGAGAATTCCGGCGCAAGGTCATGCTGTCGGATGCGGTCGAGCTGCATCTTCCCTATCCGCCCGCCGATCTCGCGCTGCTGCTCTCCGGCTACCGCGGCCGCGTGATCGCCGCATGGCACAGCGATATCGTCCGGCAGAAGGTCATGGGAAAGCTGTGCAGCCCGCTGACAAAATGGCTGCTGCGCCGCGCAGATGTGATCGTTGCGGCGACGCAGGCGCATATCGACAGCTCGCCGATGCTCTCGCAGTTCCGCGAAAAATGCGTTGTTGTCCCCTACGGCATTGATCCCGCCGTCTATGAGGAGCGGCCGCATCAGCATCCGCTGGATGCGCATCTGCATGACAAGGGGGCAAAAAAGATCCTGTTCACCGGCCGGCTGGTCTACTACAAGGGCACCGATGTGCTGCTCGATGCATTTGCAAAGCTGCACGCCAATGCCGAGCTGATGATCGCCGGAACGGGCGTCCTCGAATCCGCGCTCCGGCAGCAGGCGGAGGATCTCGGCATTGCAGAGCGCGTACACTTCCTCGGCCGGCGCATGACGGCGGAGCTGCGCGATATGTTTGCGGACTGTGATCTGTTCGTCCTGCCGTCCGTTGCGCAGAGCGAGGCCTTCGGCATCGTGCAGCTCGAAGCAATGGTCAATGCAAAGCCTGTTGTCAATACCGCCCTGCCGACCGGCGTTCCGCTTGTGAGCATCGGCGGCGAGACCGGCCTGACCGTTCCGCCCGGCGATGCGGATGCGCTGGCCTGCGCTATGGAGCGTCTGCTGACCGATGGCGCACTGCGCACACAATACGGCCTTGCGGCAAGAGAACGCGTCCTGCGGGAATTCTCGCTGGACTGCGTGATGAAGAAAATGCGCGGCATTTTGCTGCCGGAAAAGGAGTGAGACTACCATGCGCTGTCTGATAACCGGAGCGGCCGGATTTGTCGGCGGCTATGCGATCGCGCAGCTCGCCGGAAACGGCGCGGAGATCCATGCGGCGATCCTGCCGCAGGAGCAGTTTTCCGGCGGGAACTGTACCGTGCATACGCTCGATCTCTGCGATGCGGCGGAAACGGATGCGCTGATGCAGACCGTCCGGCCGGATACGGTACTGCATCTTGCGGCGCAGAGCTCGGTCGGGCTTTCGTGGAAAATGCCGCAGAAAACCGTCGATATCAATATCAGCGGCACGCTGCATCTGCTGGAGGCTGCGCGAAAGCTGCCCGATCCGCCGCGCATCCTGCTGATCGGCTCCGGCGAGGTCTACGGGACGCTCCGTCCGGCGCAGATCCCTGTTCCGGAGGATACCCTGCCGCAGCCGAACAATTTCTATGCCGCGACAAAGCTCGCTGCGGAATCGCTCGCGCAGGTCTGCTTCCGCGCCTACGGTCTGCCGGTGATCTGTGTCCGCGCATTCAACCATTTCGGCCCCCGGCAGCGGCCGGATTTCGTCATCGCGGACTGGTGCAGACAGGCCGCCGAGATCGAAGCCGGTCTGCGGGAGCCGGTCATCCGGACGGGCAATCTCACAGTACAGCGCGATTTCACGGATGTGCGCGATATCGTCCGTGCATACGAGCTGCTGCTGACAGACGGCAGGCCGGGCGAGATCTACAATGTTGGCAGCGGCAGAGCGATCGCGCTCTCTGATATCCTCGATGAGATCGCCGCACAGACCGTCTGCGCCTTCCGGACAGAGACCGATCCGCAGAAGCTCCGTCCCGCGGATACGCCGGTCATTGCGGCGGATATCCGGAAATTGCAGCGCGATACCGGCTGGGCGCCGCAGATCCCGCTGCGGCAGACGATTGCCGATACGCTCGCATACTGGCGGCAGACAATAAAGGAGAATGCAGGGGCATGATACAAAAGCTGCGTGAGCTTTACAGCTACCGCGAGATGACCGCAAGCCTTGTCCGCAAGGATCTCAAGGGGCGCTATAAGGGCAGTGTGCTGGGATTTCTCTGGACATTCCTCAATCCCCTGCTGCAATTACTGATCTATACGGCGGTCTTTTCGGTGATCCTGAAAAGCGGCATCCCGCATTATTCGCTGCATCTGTTTGCGGCGCTCGTCCCGTGGATCTATTTTGCATCCGCGCTGACAACCGGCACAAAGCTCATTCTCGATCAGAAAAACATGATCAAAAAAATCTATTTCCCGCGTGAGGTTCTGCCGCTCGCCTATACGGTCAGCGGCTTCTGCAATATGCTGTTTTCGTTTCTCGCGGTTCTGCCGGTGATCGCATTTATGGAAAACGGCCTCCGGCTTTCGGTGCTGCCGTGGCTGATACCGGTCATGGCGATCCAGATCCTGCTGGTGCTGGGGATGAATCTCATCACCTCGTCCGTGACGGTCTATTTCCGCGATCTGGAGCATATCATGGGCGTTGTCAGCATGGCGTGGATGTATCTTTCGCCGGTCGTCTACGGCATTGATTTCGTACCGGAAGGCTGGCGGCGCTGGTATCTGCTCAATCCAGTCACGCCGCTGCTGCTCTCCTACCGCCGCATTCTCTATGAGCAGGCCGCACCGGAGCCGCTGATGCTCCTGCGGGCGCTGCTGATGAGCCTTGCAGTGCTGGTGATCGGCGCATGGACATTTTCTCGGCTCCAGCGGCGCTTTGCAGAGGAGCTGTGATATGGAGCGCATTCTCAGAAAAGTCCGGCGATATCTCCCGCAGATCGCATTCTGCATGGCAACGCTCTGGCTCTTTTATCAGATCTATCCGATCATCTTCGCGCAGCATGACGATCTGCGGAATTATACGCTCGTGCGGCGCGGCACCGTCTTTTCGGATGCATGGATCTGCGCGAAAACGGGACGGATCTCGCATCTCTGGAATCATCCGCTGCTCGCGGTGCCGTTCCTGCTGAACAAGGTCTGGCTCTATAAGCTGGTGCAGTTTTCGGCGCTGCTCTTTGACCTCTGGGCGGGCCGGCGGCTGCTGAAAACGCATCTTGACCGGCAGCTCGCGGGGCTTGCGGCGGTGCTGACCATTTCATTCGCCTGCATCACGGCCTATCACAATCTGCTGATCGCCTACGCATTCTGTCATCAGATCGCGCTGGGCTTCTGTCTGCTCGGCATCCATTATTTTCTGTGCGGACAAAAAGCACCGTGCCGCAGGAATACGCTGCTGAGCTGCATATTCCTGCTGATCTCGGTGATGATATATGAAGCCTTCGCCGCGATGCTTCTGCTGTATCTCGCGGCGGCGCTGACCAATCCGCGCAGCGCAGAAAAAACGCCGCTGCACCGTCTGCGCGGAATTCTCCCGCAGGTCTGCACGGTGCTCTGCTACTGCGTGATCTATTTCGGCTGGCAGATGATCTTCCCGACAGCGTATGACGGGCTGTCGCTGACATTCCGCGAACCGTTTCTCAGTCTCTATGCGCTCGGCAAATTCTCCGCCGCATCCTTCCCGCTTTCGGAGCTGATGCGTCTTGCGAAGGAATCCCCGCTGACCGTGCAGGACACCGCCGGTCTGCTGCTGCATCCGATGCCGTGGATCACCGCCGCGCTGTCCTCGGCCGCCTTTTATCAGGCGCTCCCGCGGATCCGGCTGCGCGGGCAGACGCTCCGGCGCGTGCTGCTGCTCACGGGACTCAGCGTACCGCTGCCCTGTCTGCTGATTTCTGTCAGCGCGAAATATCTCGACTGGTTCCGGCGCGGCGCAGAGGGCTATCTACCGTCCTTTTACAGCTTTTGCTTTCTTGTCGTATTTCTGATCCTTGCGGCGGCGGCGCTCCGGCAGACCGCTCCGACAAAGCGCCGCAGAAAGCTCCTGCGCGGCTTCCTGACCGGCATCGTTTTCTGCATCACGCTCTCGGCAAGCATCGTCAATGCGCACTGGCGGCCGCATTATGCAATGCTCTCGCTGCGTTACCGCAATTTCGATCAGGCGGTCTCGGAGATCCTGCCGGACTGCACCGCCCCCGCGCAGCTCTATGCGCCCGATCATGAGGGCATCCACGGGCTTACCGCTTTCACGGAGGATTATCTGAAGATCTACACCGACACGCCGGTTTCTTTTGTGCATGAGAAATCCGATCTGCAGCCCGGTCTGCCGGTTCTCTGCATCCGTGCGCCGGAGGATTATGCGTTCACGCTGACGGCTGTCACGGACAGCTCACTGCAAGCGGATACGCTGATCTTCCGCACACTTGTGCCGCAGGCGTTTCAGGTAACGGTCTGCGACACCGACGGCAATACGGTCATATTCGAGAATGTCCGGAACGGAGACCGTCTCACGCTTCCGGAAGGAAAAATATATAATCCGGCTGTCCGGCCTATATATGAGCCGGCGAAAAATGCGAACTGAATGCCGCAGGAGGATATCATGTCTGCGATCGAAATACACGATCTGAAAAAATCATTCCGGCTCTACACCGACCGCGGCAGCTCGCTCAAGGAAAAGCTGCTCTCGAAGCAGCGCCGGCATTACGAAACGCGCACCGTGCTGGACGGCATCTCGCTGACGGCTGCCCCCGGCGAGGTGATCGGGCTGATCGGCAAAAACGGCAGCGGCAAATCCACCCTGCTCAAGCTGATGAGCCGCATCCTCTTTCCGGACAGCGGCAGCGTCACGATGCACGGCAGAGTGTCCTCGCTGATCGAGCTGGGCGCCGGATTCCACCCCGATATGACCGGCCGGGAGAATATCTACACAAATGCCGCGATCTTCGGGCTGACGCATCAGGAGATCACCGAGCGCCTTGATGCGATCATCGCATTCTCCGAGCTGGAGGAATTCATCGACAATCCCGTCCGGACATATTCCTCCGGAATGTATATGCGCCTTGCGTTTTCGGTCGCGATCCATGTCGGCGCGGATATCCTGCTGATCGACGAGATCCTCGCGGTCGGCGATGCGGCATTTCAGGCAAAATGCTTTGAGCGGCTCATGGAGATCAAGGCGGAGGGCGTGACCATTGTCATCGTTTCGCACAGCATGGCGCAGCTCGAACGCATCTGCGACCGGACGATCTGGCTCGACGGCGGCAGGATCCGCATGGACGGCGCACCGAATACCGTGCATCCGCTCTATCTCGAGGAAATGGGCAAGCGGCAGCAGCTCAGTGCTGCTGCAAAGCCGAAGACTGCGCAGCCGGAAATCCCCGCAGATTCGCCCGCAAAATGGACGCGCATCACCCTGCGGAATGAACAGGACGAGGAGATCACCGCGCTGCGCACCGGCGAGCCGGTCATTCTGCAAATGGAATACGAGGCCGATCCGGAACGCGCTGCGGAGGCACTGATCGGGCTTGCGCTCTACCGCGCCGACAATGCGCTCTGCTACGGAACGAATACACAGCGCGAACGGCTGAAACCGGTCACGCTCAGGGAAAAGGGCGTGATCCGCTGCCGGTTTTCTGCGATGCAGCTCGTCGCGGGAACCTACTGGTTCGATGTCGGACTGCGGCGCATGGATATGTTTGCGTATGATTATGCGGCACAGGCCGTGCGGTTCACGGTCTATGACCCGATCGACGAGACCGGCATTGCGCGGCAGCCGCATGAATGGGAATTCCTGTGAGGGCACAGAAAGGATGAAAAAAATGAAGCAGAAAGACGAAGATCAGTATGTCGATGCGGTCTATGACCTGTCGGAATCCTTCCGCGTCGAGCCCTATCCGGAGGGCAGCTGGAAGCTGATGAAGCGGCTCGGCCGCAAGCTGACATACTGGTATATCGAGCCGATCGGTCAGGCGCAGAATGACTTCAATCTCGCCGCTGCCGATGCGATCGCCGATTTGCAGGCACAGGCTGCGGCGCTGCGCGAGGAGCTGATGCAGCTCCGCACCGATGCAGCAGAGCAGATCAAGGCGACTGCCCGCGAAACACAGCAGCTGCTGCGCGAGGAACAGCGCCGTGCTGTTGCGGCGGTGCAGACCGAGCAGAAGGCCGCACTCCGCGCTGCCGCGGACACGGTTGACCGGAGCCTCAGCATTGCCGCGCCGGAGAGCCGTGCGGATGCCGGTATCCATGCGCTGCCGCTGATGAAGCTGCCGGTCATCGGAACGGATGCGCTGTTTTCGTCGTTCCGCGCCGTGCAGAATGCTGCGGGCGGCACCGAGACCGAGCAGGCGCTCTCCGAGCTCGGAAAGGAATACAAAAAGCTGCTGGCGGAATCGGTCGCGACGCTGAGCGATCCCGCCGCCTGCAAGCCGATCGCGCTGGTCTGCAATCAGTTTGGCGCGGCAGAGGGCATGGAGGCGATCCGCAATGAGATCTGGGATCTCTATCTGCTTCTGCGGAAGGCGAGCCGCTATCCCGTCTGCATCGTGTCGATCGAGCCGGCCGGCACCGAGCCCGCCAGACGCGGCGATGTGCATTATATCCCCGAAGACCGTCTGTCCGACTGGATGACGCAGTACGATCCGGCGCTGCTGATCTTCTGCGAAAGCACGACCGCGATCCTCACGGCGGGCGAGAATTGTATGCTGCTGCGCAATGCGGTTCTGCGGCTCAGCGGACAGAATCCCGCACAGGCGCTCGGCGGCAGCAAAATGCAGGAGCTTCTGCATCTCTGCGATCTCGGCGTACAGCATTACTGCACGGCCTCGCAGCACGCCGCTGATATCATGGAGCATCACGGCTTCCGCAGACCGGCGGTCATGTATCCCTATATCGACCTGCAAAAGCCGCAGCTCTCGCGCAGACCGCGCGTCTTTGATCCGCAGCATATCACGGTCGGCTTCGCGTCCTCACCAATGGGGCCGGAGCAGTCCGATTCGCGGGGGATCCCGGCGCTCTGCGAGGTCGTCCGCACGAATCCGGATCTGCATTTTCTGGTGCTCTGGCGCGATGCGGATGCCGTTCCGGTGCCGGATGATCTGACCAATGCGCCGAACTGTGAGATACGGATCGGCCGGAGCGATATGGCAGCATTTTACAGCGAGATCGACTGCGTGCTGATTCCCTTTGCGGATGAGAATTACAATCACGCCTGTGCCATGTCCGCGCTGGAGGGAATGCTGACCGGCATTCCGGCAGTCGCGACACCGGCAGCGGGCATCTCGGAGCTGATCGCGCAGTGCGGCATCGGCATCACGGCATCGGGCTGCGATGCACCGGCGCTGACTGCGGCGCTGCGAAAGCTGCCGGATTGCTATGCGGATATGCAGGCGGGCTGGCGCACGGAGCGGCTGCGTGAGCTGGTCTCCGGCCGGGATTTCGTGCAGTATGCGGAAAGCTGCATTGCGGAGGCCGTGCCGGAGGGCGTCGTGACGCTCTATGAATGGGATCGCCAGCTCAAGCTGGAAAACCGGCATCTTGTCCGCGGCGCGGCGGCGCTCCGTGCCTATTATCAGCGGCAGGATGTTGCGGAGGAATATATGGATGAGCGGTTCTCGGCCTATCCGCAGAACTGCTTCGATCTCATGGAGCGGCAGAGCGTTTCCGTCCTGCTGAATCATTATTTGCAGGGGCGGCACGATGCAAATTTGCTGGATCTCGCAAGCGGCACCGGACGGATCTTACAGGAGCAGCTGCAATTCGGAAGCTGCACTGCCTGCGATGCGTCACCGGCCATGCTGCGCAGTCTGCGGGAGCGCTTCGGCAGCGGCAAGGTCTCGCTCGAACAGCTTGACATTCTCAGCGACGAGATTCCCGGCTGCTATGACGCCGTGACGATCTTCCGGTTCATCCGGCATTATGATTATGCCGTGCGGCAGAAGCTCTGGAAAAAGCTGCGCGATCTGATCGGTGAAAACGGCGTTCTGCTGTTTGATGTGCCGAATGTCCGCTTCGAGATCCCGCACCGCATCCGGAACGGCTGGGGCAAATATCATATTTATGATGTGTTCTGGAGCCGCCGCAGTATTGAAAAGGAGCTGCGCGATAACGGCTTGCAGCTCGCGGCGCTCGTGCCGGTCGGACAGGGGCTTTATTCGATGCCGCGCGCCTATCGCGATGAGCCGATGACATGGACGGCTGCCGCCCGACGGATGACCGTGCGCACGGAACAGCATCTGTAATCAGAACCGCCTGAATGCATATCAGCGCATTCAGGCGGTTCATTCGGGATGCATACATTTTTATGCGGATTCCGGCAAAGGTCGGACAGAGTTTGAATAAAAATAAGGAATCGCTTCGCGATGCTATTTAGGAATGGGGACCTCTATCGCAGATCCCCAAGCCCACTGAGCTCTTGAACGCTGGGGGAATTTCGCTCTCTGCGGAGAGCGACGAGGGGCGCTGCCCCTCGACCCCGCAAGCCTTTGAAAAGGCTTGCGCGAAACTTTTGATTTGGGCTCCATTTAACCAAATCATTTTTACCTGTTCTACCCGTTTATTTTCCCGATTCAATACTGCTCAGCAGATCATGCACGACCGTCGATGCAAGCAGAAGCCCCGCAGCCGGCGGTACAAATGCCGTCGAGCCGGGAATGCTCCGCCGGACACCGCCCTCCGCCGCCATCAGCACCTCATAGAGCGCCGGATCCGGACGCTGCGGCAGCTCCTCCGAATACACGACCTTCAGCGATCTGACGCCGCGCTTTCGCAGCTCCGTCCGCATGACGCGCGCCAGCGGGCAGCCCTTTGTGCTGTAAATATCCGTCACGCGCAGCGCCGACGGATCGAGCTTGTTGCCCGTCCCCATGCTGGAGATCACCGGCACACCTGCCGCCTGCGCCTGCATGATAATGCCGATCTTCCCCTTGACCGTGTCGATCGCGTCGATCACATAATCATACTGCGAAAAATCGAATTCCGCCGCAGACTCCGGCAGATAGAAGCAGCGATAGCAGTTAACCGCCGTCTCCGGGCAGATATCATGCACACGCGCTGCCGCGGCATCGACCTTGTACTGTCCGATCGTGCTGTGCAGCGCGATGATCTGCCGGTTGAGATTCGTCAGGCTCACGGTGTCATTATCAATCAGGTCGAGCGTACCGATGCCGCTCCGCGCCAGCGCCTCGACCGCATAGCCGCCGACGCCGCCGATCCCGAATACCGCGACGCGGCTCCGGTGCAGCTTTTCGATGCCCGCACTGCCGAGCAGCAGCTCCGTGCGTGAAAATTGATCCGGCATATTTTCTCCTTTCTCAAAAAAGCACTGCTCCGAAGCGGAACAGTGCTTTCTTTCATACTTCCTTTATTCGGTCAGGTTTTCGCCCAGCCGTAGGCAATGCCGTCGCCGTAGCCGCCGACGATCTTCGTATCAACAAGCTGATCACAGATCTGATTCAGATACTTGTAATATGCGGCCGGCGCAAGGTGAATGCCGTCGCCGCCGTTGTTATCCTTCTCCAGTGCATTGATCCAGTCCGCCTTCAGACCGGTCGCCACATCGACATAGCCGGTCTCGCCGCCGGTCAGATGTGTCTTGAGCGTCTGATTGAACAGGTCGATCCGCTCATTCGTGGTGAAGTCGGATTCCGCTGCGATCGGCGTGATCGAAGCGATGAAATACTTCGCATCCGGCAGAACGGTCTGCACCGTCTTGACAACATTGTCATAATTTGTGCAGTACTGCTCCGGCGTCGTCATATTGACATCGTTCATGCCCATCGAGAAGATGACATAGCGCGGCTTGAGAACGGTCAGCGCATAGGCAAGGCTGTACTCGTTGCCGCCGACATTGTAGGTGAACTCGAAGACATTGCGCGCTGCCACGCTGCCCGCCGCAAGGACATTCTCATCCGGCAGGATCTTGTATACGCGCAGGCCGCTGCAAATGCTGTCGCCGACAAAGACCGTATCCTTGAGGAATGCGCGGTCCTCAGCGGTCAGGCCGAATTCATCCGGTGCAGCCGGATCCACGGGAACTGCCTCCGTCGTAGTGGTCTCGACGGTCGTTTCCTCGACTGTGGTGACCTCCTCGGTCGTCGTCACTTCCTCGGTGGTCGTGGTCTCCTCACCGGTCGTCGTGATGTCGGTGGTCGTTTCCGGCGCAGCAGTCGTTGCGGCTGTCGTGCTGGTCGCGGTCACGGTTGTTTGCACCTCAGCGATCCCGTCAGAGATTGAGGATTCGCCGCATCCGGTCGCGCAGAGAGCTGCCGCCAGAAGAACACTGATGCCGATTGCCTGAATTTTCGTATTTTTCATATCGGGTACCCGCTTTCTTTTATTCTATTTCAGCTTTTATTGTACCACGGAATCCGCAAAAAGTCAACTGTTCGACAGAAAATTTTTACAGAGGTTTATTTCCCGTGCAGATATATGTTCACTTTTTAGACTGATTCGCTAAATTTTACTGTTCCGCGTGATCTGAAAAGAAACGGAGCCCGTTTCCGGACTCCGAAAATCATTCTATGGATGTGAGAGGGAGAGTGTGAAATGCGCTGCGAAACCGTTCAGATTTCGCCGTGTTCGGAAGCGCCGCTGAGTGCTGCGTCGCTGAATGCAGAGGTCGCGCTGTCCTGCGTGCCGGACTGCCTGAAGCCGCCCTTGCCGCCTCTGCCGCCGCGTCCGCCGCCGAAGCCGCCGAATTCACCGGATTCGCCGCCCTCACCGGGGAACGGCATTCCGCCGTCCTCAAAGCCTTCCATGTCCTCCGGTCTGCCGAAGCCGCCCATGCCGCCTTCTCCGTCCGGTCTGCCCATGCCGCCGCCGAAGCCGCCGTGACTGCCCATTCCGCCGGGGCCGCCCATCATGCTCTGCGGGATCTCATTGACCTGCTCGCCGTTGATAATGACCGTGCCGCCGTTGAGCTGCGCCTCAGCATCGTAATCGAAGGAGGATGTCGGTGCGGTAATATTGACCGTGCCGCCGTTGACATAGATCGAACCGTTTGCGTCGATCGCGTCGGTGTCGCCCTGTCCCATGACAATGGTCAGCTCGCCGCCGTTGATCTCGACAACCGTATCATACTTGTTCGTCATGCTCACCGCATTGATGCCGTCATCGCTTGCGCTGATATTGATCGTGCCGCCGTTGATCTGCACATAGGTGGATTCCAGACCCTCTGCGGAGGTGATCGTAAATGTGCCGCCGTCGATCTGGAGCAGATCGGTCGCCTGAATGCCGTCGCTCTCCGCGGTCAGCGTAAAGGTACCGTCCGCGATATAAACCGTACCCTCTGCGTTGTCATTCTCGCAGTGGAATGCGTCCTTGTCAGAATCGACTGTGAATGTGCCGCCGGAGACTGCAATCGAATCATTTGCCTCGAAGGAGTCCAGCTTGCTGCTGACTGTGTAGGTTCCGCCGGTGATCCGGAGATCGTCCTTTGAGGTGATGCCGTTGCCGGATGCGGACTGCACATCCAGCTTGCCTGCGCCGTTCAGCACCAGATCCGATTTCGAGAAGATGACCGCATCGGTATTCGTCTCGCCGTCTGCGCGGAAGCTGCCGGTGACGCTCAGCGAATTCTCGCTGTCGGTCGTCGTGACAAAGACCTTATCCGCCGAGATCACATAGATCGCGGGGAAGTCACTGTTTGTAATGGATACGCCGTCCAGAACGATCTGCACCTTTGCGCTCTCGTCCGCATTGACGGTGACGGTGCAGTCCTTGCCGCTGCCCTTGAGGACATAGACGCCTTCCTCGGTGATGCTGAGCGCCGCGCCATCCGAAACGGTCAGCGTCTTTGCATCGGTCAGATCCGCCGTCTGGAGCAGATCACGGTTCGTGAACAGAGAGGTCGTATCGAGCATTCCGCTGATGCTGCCGGAATTCGTTTCCGTCAGGGCATTTGCGGAGATCACCGAATCCTCAGCGGAATCAGCTGCCGGTTCCGCCGCAGATTCCTGTGCAGCGCCGGCATCCGCCGCCGTCTCCGAAGAAGAAGTGCCGTTCAGATCAATTCGATCCTCCCCGCTTTCCGTGAAGCTGCACGCCGTCAGGCTCAGCGCCATGACCGCCGTCAGTGCCATTGCAGTCAGTACCAGTTTTTTCATATCATCGCATCCTTTCAAAGATTTCGGTTTCGTTTCGGGTTTGCTTTGTTCTATGGTCTTATTTTAACAGGCGAATATGAAAACCGAAAAAGCGAATTGTGAAAATTCAGGCACGGAATGTGAATATTTCGGCGGGAAATGTGTGTATTTCAGAAGCTTGTGTGATAAATATGCGTATATATTCCCCCTATCTCTCCGAACCGGATATTACCGCAGCGTTTTATGGAAGAAGGCTTGACCAATGCTTAGGGAATCACTGATTAAATCCCGCCTGACGGCTTGGCACGCAATCTGCTTGCATATTTTCCGTCATCTTGCACGAAAACTCCTTGCTGGGCGTCAGCCCAGCGGCGTCGTTTTCATACAATCTGACGAAAAATCTGACTGCGCATCCTGCGCACCAGATTTAACCAGTGCTTCCCTAGGATGGCGCTCCGGATAACAAACATAGTCGCTGTACAAAAGCCGCGAACAGCGGCGTGTATTTGTGTGATTCGGAGCGTGAGCGCGACCGTGCCTTTAGCAAATCGCCAGCGCGGGCTCCGCGCCGGCCCGCCCGACAAAACGCGCTGCCCTGACAAATCAGGACAGCGCAAAACCCGTAAAACAGAAGGATGGAAACTTTGAAGATCAAATATCAAAGATCAAAGCTCTTTGATCAGCTTTGCGATGAATTGCAGGAGCAGCGTTGTGTCATCCATTGTGCGTCTGCCGTCGCCGTTGCAGTCAGCATTCAGCATACCCTGCTGAGTGACCACTGCATCAGGGGACTCCACGATCAGCATGGAGAGCAGAACCGCATCTCTGACATCACGCACACCGTCGCAGTTGACATCGCCGCGCAGGATTGTCTGCTGCGGTACGACAGCCTCGGTGGTCGTTGTTGTCGTTGTTGTCTCGATTGCAGTCGTCGTCACCGGAACCGTCGTGGTCTCTGCCGGAACCTCAGCGCCGGCTGCCTTGACAAATACCGTATAGTTGACAACATTGCCGGTCATATTGTTCGAGCCGAGCGTGACGGCAGCATCCTTGTCAAATGTCTTTTTGTAGACGGAGAATGTCACATCATTGCTCGTCTCAGCAGTCATGCCGGTCTTCTGATAATCAGAAAGCCATGCCGGAACATTGCCGTTTGTCTCAACTCTGGTGTCAAGCAGAACAAAGACGTCGATCTTCTCGCCGGCCTTGAACTGTGCAAGCTGTGCATCGGTGTTCTTGGAGCCGCAGGCACTCTCGATGACCTCTGCCCCTGCAAGCTGATCCGGGATCGCAGTGTAGGTATAGTCTCTGTCGCCGAAGACGGTGCTGCCCTTTGCAGCGGGCTGATCGGAGAGGAACCAGCCGGCTTCATTGGCAGTATCCAGAACACTCAGCTCGCGGACATATTTGCCGTTTGCTGCGACGGGATCCGGTGTTTGCGGTGCATCGGTGACAACCGGATCAACAATGACAGGATCCGTTGTGCCGGTGCCGGTGCCCTTGCCGTTGACAACTACATTCGGACGTGCCGGAAGCGGTGCATCCGAGCCGAGATAGTAGCTGACGTGCGGCGGCTGATTGTACGAGGACTGCTGGCAGCAGTTCTGTGCGCGGTACTGCATATCATGCATCAGCGTGGTCAGACGAACCTTGGTCTGTGCAGTCGTGCAGAAGATGCGGAGCGCCTTGTTGTCCGATGTGCGCATGATGAGCTCCTCGCGC
>DGSY01000079.1 GCA_002394125.1 Ruminococcus sp. UBA4350 | reverse complement strand
CACTGCCCGGTTATAGCATATTATGGCGAAAAGTGCAATGGATACGGAAATATAAAATCAGTGTTCCGCAGCCTGATCTCATATCGGAGACCGGCGCTGCCGGCGGTTCCTTCTTATATGAGTTCTTTTGTCATGCGGATGCAGTCGAAGGTCTCACCGTGAATGACTGCGCCGCTCACGGCTGCATAGCCGAGCTTTTCATAGAAGCCGGTCTTTCCGGTGCGGCTTTCGAGAACGGCTCTCCGGAAGCCCTGCTCCGCTGCCCAGCGCTCCGCTTCCAGTACGGCGCGGCTGCCCAGCCCCTGCCCGCGGTATTCCGGCAGTACCACCACCCGCCCGAGCATGATTTCCTCTGCGCTCTCCGGATAGAGCCGGCAGCAGGCGGCCGGGAAATCATCATCGAGCAGCAGGATATACTGCGCATCGGGCGTGTCGTGCGCATCAAACTCCTGCTCCAGAGCGATGTGATATTTCCGCGCCATTGCCTGAATGCGGATATAGTAAACACCGGCGCGCTGCGCAAGCGTTTCGGTTCGGATCACGCGGATCATGCAGCGCTCTCTCCTTTCGGCAGATTTCCGGCGCAGTAAAGCGTATCGGCTTTTTCTGCCGCCGTGACAGACTGCACACGCCTGTCGGATTCCTCTCCGGCATCCGGCACAGCGGTACACCGGAGCAGCTTTCCGTCCGAGATCACATAAGCCTCTTTGCCGCCGGTCACGATGAAATCCACGACATTGTCCGCGATGACATCGGTCGGATGCAGCGTGGTATCCTCGCTGCGGTAGAGATAATATCCGGCATTCTCCGCTTTTGCGGTGAACCAGAGCGAATCGCTGCGGCTTTGCAGGGAGTTCTGTACGAATTGCGGAAAACTTGTATTGCAGTCCTCTGAATAGAGCGCCTGCTCCCATTCCATGACGAAATGCGAAGTGCCGGGCTGTCCATAAATCGAAGCATTGGGCATAAAGGACTGCATGGACTGCATAACGATCCGGTCGCCGGAGAGCGCGCCCGTATACATCTGCCTGATCTGCGAATCGTATGCAAGGGCACAGGAGAGCAGCCGTCCGTGCGGCGCAATGCGGAAGACCGGAACGAACGCGTTGCCGAAGTCTGTCATCTCAATCTCTGCCGGCGTATATTCATGATAGAGCACCTGCTCCCATGCCGAAGCGCCGCGCATGAGAAGATACGGTGCCTCGCGGCAGATATCCAGATATTCATCGCCCTGCTCCGGATCAGCCGCGCAGACCGGATAGACGCGGTCATGCTGCCGCTTGAAATAGCGGATCTCCGCCTGTTCACCGGATTCTGTCTGGATGATATAGTAGCAGCAGCCGTCCGGATATGCCTGAAGAAAACGCGGCATCGTGAGCGGCCCCGCAAGCTCGGTGCTGTCGAACTGCTCGCAGAGCCGGAGATTTTGCAGGTCAAGCTGAAAGAGCGATATCATCTCGCCTTCATAGGAGCCGGTGAAATAGAAGTAGCGGCTGCTGTCCGTGTGAGGGATCATCCATGAGGTGATCGCCGGAGACTGGAAATCGATTTCCGACGGCTCATCTGTTTCCGAACAGTATAACAGCGTGCAGGGCGCCGGAGCATATTCCATTGCGCTGCATCTTCCGGTATAGCGGCTTGTCCGCATCATTCCCTCCTCTCCGCGCAGCCAGAAAACGGAATCCGCCTCCGGAGCCGTCCAGAGCCGGCAGATATTCCGGTCGAGGACTGCGGCGCTGCTCTGTGCGGCATCGGCAGACTGCCGGCAAAGCTGTCCCGCGGTATTGACATAGAACACCGAATTGCCGAGCAGGATATAGGGCTGCATCAAGCTCAGCTCGTCCGACGGATCATACGCGTCGGAAAAATATGTAAAGTTCATGCCCGACAGCCAGCCGGAAAGCGATATGGACGCGACGGACTGCTCCTGCTCCATATTGCTGAGTGTACGGCAGGCGAGTGTGCAGGTCTCGCTTTCCTCGGAATAGCTGCGCGGATAATAGACACGGCTGCCGTCAGGACTCAGCTGCATCAGCGCTTCCGGTCGCTTGAGCGAAAAAGCGGATGCCCAGTCCTCGCAGAGCAGATAGGAGGTCTGCGCGGCTTCATTGCGGAAATAGAGTGCGCCGTCCGCGGCATAGAATGCATAGCCGCTGTCTGCGGCGATCTGAACCGGCGGCGTCGGCTTTTCGCGGAACAGCCCGATGACGGCGGCAATGCTCAGTGCAATGATTCCGGCGATCGCAGCGACGGTCAGGATAGTGCCGGTTTTGCTGCCTGCGTGTTCATCGGCTTCGGCAGCGGCCGCATCGGACGGCGTGCCGGTCATCGCGGGGAGACTGCCGTAGCGCTCCGCGAAGCGCTTCTGCATGGCTTTTCCGGCGGCATCGGCGCGGCGTTCCTGTTCGAGTGCGGCGGCGATCAGATCCGGCTCAGTATCAAGCGGCATTCCGCATTCGGCGCACTGCGCCGGCGCCTGTTCATATTCGGTTCCGCAGTAGGGGCAGCGTATCATGTTTTCACCTCCTGTAAGGTATGGCCTTGCTGATTGCATCATACCACATCCGCTTCTATTTGTCAACCGGTCGGCAGTGCCGACAGCCGTTATCCTTCGGCGCCGTTTCGCGGAGCATATCAGAGTTGTCGCTGTTACGGCGCTGATCGCGCCTATTTTACGGTCTGGCTTTCATCCCATTCTGCTCCCGTTCGCTTCCGGAGAACTTTAGATCATGGCTGCGGCACTGCCGCCGGGGGCTCCCCGCCACTGCCGCCGGGGGCTCCCCGCCAAATAGTGCCGCATACAGCACGGCGGCCGCCGGGACACCGAGCAGCATCCCCGCCATGCCGAACAGTCCTCCGCCGATGATGATCGCCGCAAGCACCCATGCGGGCGGCAGTCCGATCGAATGTCCGATCACCCGCGGATAGATCAGATTGCTCTCGATCTGCTGCAATATCACGATATACACCAGAAACCAGATCACCGCAGAGGGCTTCACCAGCAGCAGAAGCAGTACACACGGCACTGTTCCGACGAGCGGCCCGATATACGGCACGATATTCGTGATGCCGATGACCGCGCTGATGAGCGCCGGATACGGAAAGCGGAACAGCGTCATCCCGCACCAGCAAAGCCCGCCGAGGATCAGCGCCTCCTTGCACTGTGAGCTGAGAAAACAGGCGAATGTCCCGCAGACGAGCCGCCCGCGCCGCAGGATCGTCCGCAGCTCTGCATGACTGCGGCGGCTGCGGCAGAGCGTATGCAGTCTGCGGCGGATCTGCGGCTTATCCGCAAGCAGATAGAGCGCGAATACCGCGCCGATGCCGATATCCAGCAGGATCCGCACCAGCGCAGCGGTATAATCATATGTTTTCATAAATACATCCGGGAGCTTGTCCTGCAATTCATCCAGCATGGCACTCAGCTTTTCCGGCGGGAAAAGCGCGGCGAGTGCGGTGCCGGAATAGCTCCGGAACCAGCGGCGGAGCGTTTCGCTGTAGCTGCCGAGATTGCCGGAGATCAGCTGCACCGAGCGGATGATCTGCGGGATCAGCAGGCAGATCACGCTGACGAGAATCAGCACCGGCGGGAGAATCGCGCCAAGCAGCGAGACCGGCCGGATCCAGCCCGTATGCCGGAAATGATGCCGCTCTGCAAAGCCGGTGAAATCGGTATGCAGGCGGTGATAGGACGGCTCCAGCATCGACGCGAACAGCACGCCAAGCAGCAGCGGCCGGAGCGTTTGCAGCAGCCGGAGCAATGCAGAACAGACCGGCGCGAGATGCAAAAGCAGCGCGGCAAAAAGAATCAGCACGGCGCCCGCCGACACCAGCACTGCAAACATCGGTTCCCGATAAGGCTTCTGCATTTCGCACCTCCTGCATTCATTCGTTCGCCGCCTGCGGGATCATATGCGCAGCGGCAGACTGTTGATGAGCGCGGCCAGACGGTTCCATGTCTGCCGGTCAACCGCGCCGCTTTCCGGCAGTCCGGCGATGCGCTGAAGCTGCCGCACGGCCGCCGCTGTCTCCGCATCAAATATTCCCGTCACCGGAATCGGCTCCAGATTCGCATAATGCCCCGCCGCCAGACGGATCAGCACCTGCACGAGATGAACCAGATCCCCGCGGTCGCCCTCCTGCAAAATGAATGTCCCCGCCGGAAACAGCACCAGCGGCTGCGCGGCATCCAGCAGCGAGTGATACGCCGCGGCGATCGCATTCCATGTCGCATCGTCGATCTCGCCGGTCACGGGCAGACCGTATGCCTGCTGAAATGCCCGCACCGCCAGCGCAGCCTCCTCCGTATAGGTCTTCCCCGGCAGCACGACCGGAATGCGGCTGTCGCGCAGCGCGACCTGATACAGCAGCGTCAGGATCTCCTCGATATGCTCCTGCTTCTGTGCCTCGGTATACAGCATCAGTATTTCCTCCTCATCGAATAATATACCCCGGTGCCTGATACGGCCGCTTGCCCGCGCCGCATTTCATCTCGGAATAGACGCCCGTGATCGCATCCCATGTCACCACGCCGACCTGTCCGTCTGCCGTCAGGCCGTATTCGCGCTGGAATGCCTGCACGGCTGCGCGTGTCAGCGGGCCGAAATAGCCGGTGTCGGAGATTGGCTGGATATTCGGATCATATTGCGAAATGTATGTCAGATATTGCTGCAATAATTTGACACTCTCTCCGCGGACGCCCTCGCGCAGCACCGTATTCGGATAGAGCCGGACGCAGTCCTCCGGCGGCTCGGAGGCGAGGATGCCCGCATAGGCGCGGTAGATATCATTCCATGTGCGGCGGTCGGCAATGCCGGTCTGCGGGAGACCGTAGGTCTGCTGAAAGGAGCGCACCGCCGCAGCCGTTTCCGCATCAAAGCTGCCGCTGATGCGAATGGGGATCACGCTTGCATAGTATGCCCCGACGACCGCAAGATAATACTGAAATGCCCGCACTGCATCGCCGTAATCGCCCTCGCGCAGCACCGCCGGAAACGACCGGCTCAGCTCGGCATAATCCAGCCCCTCGGATTCCAGCTCCGCGAGCTTTTTCACGCTGACATAAATATACGAGAGCTGGTTCCATGTCGGCTCATCGACCGTTCCGCTGACCGGCAGCCCGAATACCGACTGGAATACCCGCACCGACTCCGCAGTCCGCGCATCGTAAATGCCGTCCGCATCGGGAATTCTGGGAATCGCGGGGAAATTGCCGGAGATGCGGTTGAGCTGGATCTGGATCGTCTGCACATCGCGTCCGACCATGCCCTCGGACTGCGGAACGCCCGGATAGCTCGGCGCAGGCGCACGGATCTCCCTTGCGCGGACAATGTCAATATCCTCGCCGTAGAAATATTGCAGGATCTCATAGGGAATCAGCCCCTGATTCGCAAGGCCGACCGTCCCCCACTGCGAAAGCCCTGCACAGCTCGTGCGCGAGCCGTCACAGAATGCGGCAAAGAGCGGCTCATAGCTGCCCTGCCGCCGGATGTACGAACGAACAAGTTCATCCGCGAGATTGCTGATATTTTCAAAGATCTCCCGCCCGTAGAAGAATGCCTGATCGTACTGCGTCGAGCTGGTGATATCGAAAGGATAGCCGCGGGAGCGGTACCATTCCGTGAAAATGCGGTTGAGCGCAAAGGTATTGATCGCGTAGATATTGGCGCGCAGCGCATTCTCCGGCCATGTCGGGAAAATCTCGCTGCTCGCGACATTTTTCAGATAGCTGATATAGGGGATCGTCACATTGGCGGCATCCGAATCGGGCGTGCCGAGATGGACTGTGATCGTTTCCGGAATAAAGACTTCTCCGCTGAGCATCTGCACCGCCCCTCTCAGTACCGCTGCATATTGTTATAGAATGTCAGGTCGCCGCCGGTATCGGGCTCGTCGGTACCGGCGGGCAGCGGGATCAGATCGAAATTCTGCACCGAGGTGACATTCGGGAAGACCGGCACATCGGCGCTCTGCTCGCGGTAATAGCCCTGCGCCTGCACGGTGATATCGTAGAAAAAGGACTGCGGATTCCGCTGATCGGCGGAGGGCTGCGGCGCGGGAACCTGTACGGGCTCGATATTGCCGCTATCGTCGGTGGACTGGAGCGAGATCAGCTCCGGATCGCCCTGCACGGTGCGGGTGATGATGACGGCGGCACCGGAGACCGGACGGGCACCCTGCGCGGTCGCGGTATGTACGCGGATGATGCCGGTATAATCGCGCTTGGGCAGGCCGGGCGCCTCCGGCGGATCGGGCTCCGGTTCCTGCGGGGGAGCGGGTGTTTCCTGCGTGGACTGCTCCGGCGGCAGATCAGCGGGGAGCGGCGCTGCTGCGGGGACAGTTTCAGGCGGTGCGGCTCTGACCGGCTCAGGCTGCACAGGCGGGAGCGGTTCAGGCTTCGGCGCGGAATGCGGCTGCGGCTTGGGCGGCGGCGGTGCGGCGGGATTCTGGCTTGCGTACATCCGGAACAGCTCCTCGCGGTAGCGGCGGGCGGTATCCTCAAATTCCTGACGGTTCATGGCAGGGCTCCTTTCGCATTGCATTACGCTGTATTCTATGCGGAGTGCGGCAAAACAATTCCGCCGGGCAGTGCCGGTCGGCAGAGCCGACAGCCGTTTTGCGAAAGGCGCGGTCGCGCTCACTGTTTCCGCAGAACAAACAAACGCCGCTGTTTGCGGCTTCTGCAATGTGACTGCACCCTGCTGCGTAATTGTCACCTGCTGGGAGCGGCCGGTCAAGGCGTTTGATCCGGCACGGATCCCTCTTTTCCCGCCCCGTGAGCAGCCGGATCATTAGCGGAAGAATAATTTGACCGTATCCATTGCACTTTTCGCCTGAATATGTTATAATAATACTATCTATACAGTCAGGAGAGTACCAGATCATGAATACTGATATCCAAAAGCTTTCAGACAGCATCGGCAGCGTCATCGTCGGAAAAGAAAATGTCATCCGCTGTGTCATCGCAGGTCTGCTTTGCAGCGGCCATATCCTGATCGAGGATGTGCCCGGCGTCGGCAAAACACAGCTCGCCGCCGCGCTGTCCCGTTCGATCGGCGGCAGCTTCAACCGCATCCAGCTGACCCCCGATGTCATGCCGTCCGATATCACCGGCTATTCGATGGTCAATCAGACCACATTCGAGCTGGAATACCGCTCCGGCGCCGCAATGTGCAATTTCCTGCTCGCCGATGAGATCAACCGCGCCTCCCCGAAGGTGCAGTCCGCGCTGCTCGAAGTCATGGAGGAGCATCAGATTTCCATCGACGGCGAAACGCGCAAGCTGCCCGTGCCGTTCATGGTGCTTGCAACGCAGAACCCCGTCGAGACCTACGGAACCTATCATCTGCCCGAAGCACAGATGGACAGATTCTTCATGCGCATCAGCATGGGCTATCCGACCGAGGACGAGGAAATGATGATTCTTTCCCGCACCGAGCATCACAATCCGATCGAGAATATCAAGGAGGCCGTGCTGCATCCGGAGGATATCATCGGTTTGCAGAAGCAGGTCGAGGAGATCTATGTCAGCGAGGCCGTCAAGCGCTATATTCTCCGGATCGTCGCGGCGACGAGAACGCATGATTCGCTGACGCTCGGCGCATCGCCCCGCGGCTCGATCGCGCTTTATAAGGCGGCAAAGGCGAATGCGTTCCTTTCCGGCAGAGACTATGTGCTGCCCGACGATGTCAAGGCCATGACGGAAGCGGTGCTTGCACACAGACTGATCCTCTCGCCGAAGGGCAAGGCCAAGCAGGGCGATACCCGCAGCGTGATCGGGGAAGTGCTGGCGGCTGTGCCTGTCCCGATGGAAACAGAAAAATGACGGTCGGTTATTTGTGTGCGATCGGCATTGCGCTGGTCTTCATGCTCTATATGGACGGCACGATCGGCGTGATGATGCTGAGCTTTCTGCTGCTGATGCCGCTGATCTCCGCAGTCATGACGCTGCTTGTCCGGCGGAGACTGCGCATCACGCTGGAGCTGCCGGATTCCGTCCCGAAGCATCAGAAGATTACGGCAGTGCTGAAGCTCGAAAAGGATACAATCCTGCCGCTGCCATTTCTGCGGCTGCGGCTGACGGCGGATGCGCATTTCGATCCGCTCAATCCTGACGCGGATCCGCTGCCGGAGAAGCCCTCCGAGGAAACGCTCGGCTCGCTGCGCTATCAGATCGAATACCGCCGCTGGAAGAAGCTGCGGGCGCAGCAGCTTCAGCCCTATATCCTGCCGGTCTGCCTTTCAATGGGTACGGCGCGGGAGTCGGAATACCGCATCCCGCTGACTGCACGATTTTGCGGCGGCGGCAGGCTGACGGTCGGTGAAGTGCAGCTTTCCGATTATTTCGGGATGTTCCGTTTCAGAATGCAGGATCCGAAGCCTGCGGATCTGCTGATCCTGCCGGAGATCCCCGAGCTGAAAGCGAATACGGAGCTGTTCCGCTCGGTCGCGACGGCGGCTGCGGCGGCAGATGAGGAAACAGAAACGACACCGAGCTTTTCGGCATCCGCGATGCCTGGCTACGAGCACCGCGAATACATTCCGGGTGATTCGCTCAAGCGCATCAACTGGAAGCTCTCCTCGAAGCGGCGGCATCTCATGGTGCGGCAGGATGAGCCGATCGCGCTGGCACGGCTCGCTGTTGTCATGGATTTCCGCCGGAGCCGCGGCGCAGAGCCGACGGCTGCACATCTCGAAGCGGAGGAGCATCTGATCGAGACCGCGCTCGGCTTTCTGATGCTCTGCGCCCGCAACGGCTATCCCTGCAAGCTGTTCTATCCGGATGCAGCGGGGGAGTGGACGGCCATTGCCGTCGATTACGGCGAGCAGGTCGCTGTCGAGGCGGTCAATCTGCTGCGCGGCGGATTCCGTCCGGCGGAAGAACTCGCGGGAACGGCCGCCGTCCCGCCGCAGCTTGCGCAGGAGACGGAGAGCGTCCTGCTCTGGTTTGCGGCGGAGAGTACGCCGGAGACCGCAGCGATGCTGGAGCAGCTGCATACGCTGCTGTATATGGTCGTTCCGGAGCGGATGCATGAGGATATCTGCCTGCCGGACAACGGCTCGCTCTGGTATGTCACCGCCGACCACAGTCTCAAACAGGCGGGCGGCGAGAATGCATGATAAACGAAAGGGGGCTGAGCCATGAATGCGGCAGCCGTTATTGAACGCAGTCCGGTTCTGCGGTATCTGCTGCGGGCGCAGCACATCCCGCTGATCTTCTCCGTGACGATCGTTTCGGGTATTCTCTATCACTATGCACCGGAATACACATGGCTCTGGATCCTGCTTTCCATTGGGATTCAGTGGGTGCTGTTCCGGCTGTTCGATTATGTCAAAAAGCATCCGGTCATCGGCGGCGCGGCCTATCTTGCGACGGGTATTGCATTTCTCATGGTCGCGTTCATTTTCATGTCGCTCGGCCGTGAGACACCGCCCTTTGCGCCGGAGGATCCGCTTCTGCGGCTGGACTTCATGGTCTGGTTCCTCACGCCGCAGAGCGTTCTGACCGTGAAATTTCCGGGCTATACGATCGCGCTGTTCGTGCTGTTCACGATGTTCATTGCGACAACGGCGTATTATTTCACGCTCGTGCGCTACCGTGTGCTGATGTCCTTTGTGGTCATGGTCTTCCCCTTTGCGATCTACGCGAAGGAAAATGAAGATATGCCCATACCGATGATCATTATTCTGCTGGTCTGCTATTTCTCGGTCATGATCTACTGCCGGCAGGCGCACGCAGAGAGCAGCGATGTGTATCAGCGATATGCGCCGGATTCCGTCAGTCATCTGAAAGCGCCGCCGAAAAATTCTCCCTATGCAAAGGTCACGCCGGAGATCATGGACGGCAGATTCTTCCAGTCGATCGGCATTTTCATTGCGGCGGCGACGATCCTTGTGCTGGTTGTGCCGAAGCCGGAGGTCGAGGCTGACCGTACCGTTTTCGATACGATGATCGACCTCTCCTCGCTGTCTGACTATCTGGAAAACGCGATCCGCGGCTTTACGGACAGCTCCGACAGCAGCGATAATTTCAACACGGGCTATTCGCGGACGCTGTATTATGCGACCGGTGATGAACCGCTGAATCTGCGGATGCGGACATTCACCAATTATCACTATGACAAGGATGAGTGGACTGCGGCGGCGTATGACAAAATGCCGGAGCAGTCGGATCCGGAATATGTCGAGCAGGACGGCTTTTATACGCTCGCCTCGCAGACCGATCCGCAGGAGCTTGAAAACCTGCTGCGGAAAGCGGCACAGGCGCATCCGGATTTCGCGGAGGAATACGGCCTGACGGAATTTGCCGCGGAGCCGGTCGTTCCGCAGGATTATTACCGCTATCTCCGCGTCATGTCGGCGACCTTCAACTATTTCACATTCCCCTCCCCGATCTATTTGCAGCGCGCAAAGCTGCTGGACGGCTCCGTCCGCCCGCCGATGTTCTATCACAGCGGGAACAGCATCCTGTTCCGCTATCAGCAGGCGCGGACATTCCAGCAGGAATATGAAATGGACTATCTCTCGCCGGATTATTTCGGCAGCAAATCTGCGCAGACGCTCATTCACGCGGTCGATCCCGATGAATGGCTCAATCTGCTCACGGATGCCGCGATCTATTATTCGGAGGGTGAGGACAGCGTGATGCTGAGATCTGCGCTGGACGAGGCGCTCAATGCGGTACACCTTGACCATACGGTCGAGAGCGAAACGCCCGACAGCATCAAACAGCTTGCGGAGCAGCTTACCGCCGGCATCGACAATCCGTATGACAAGGCAATGGCGATCTCCGATCACCTGAAATATTCCGGCCAGTATATCTATTCGCTGGAATATCAGTTCGCGGAGGACGACAACCTCGAAACCTTCCTGTTCCGGAACAAGACCGGCGTCTGCCGGCAGTATGCGGGCGCAATGGTCGAGCTCTGCCGCGCCGCCGGCCTGACAGCGCGCTATGTCGAGGGCTATGCAATGGTCGATAAGGACACGCGGCCGTTCGTCGGCGCAGAGAATGTTTATGTCATCACGACCGAGCACGGCCATGCATTCGTGGATGTGTATATTCCCGGCGCCGGCTGGGTGCAGTTCAATCCGACGGCAAGCGCGGATATCGTGCCGAGTACACGCGGCGCAAGACTGACAAAGGCGCTGCAATTCTCCGGCCTGATCCTGTTCGGTGCGGCACTGCTGTTTATCGCGCTTACGGTATGGATCATCCCGATGATCGGGGAATTCCTGTTCCGCCGGAAATTCCGGAAGAATATGGATGCGGCGGCAGTGCAGGCGGCATTTGCGCGGCTGCGGAAGCAGTGGAAGGCGGATCCTGCCGAGACAGCGCGGGATCTCTGTGCAAAGCAGGAGCAGTTCCTCGGTGTCGGTCTTCAGGCGCTTTGCAGCGGCTTTGAGGAGACCGTCTATGCGGACAAGTGCTCGCGGGAGACCGCAGAGCGCGTCTATGCGGAATACTGCGCGGCGCATGATGCCTATAAGCCGGCTGTCCGGCGAAAGCGGAAGCTCGACCGTGCGGCACGGAGGGCAAAGACAGCAGCGGCGGAGACATAATATTGACTCAGTGCATCCGGCGGACGGCGATGCGAAAGACCGCTGCCGGAGCGTGCGTCCCGCAGTCTTGTGCTGCGGGACTTTTTGTGTCCGCTTTGCAAATATGCATCTCAACTAAAAGCATTGCGCAAACCTGCGGCGGGATTGCGCGGAATGCTGAAAATCAGAAAAAGCCCTGTGAATCGTTGACAAATTGCGCAAATAATGATAGAATATATATGGAATTAGATTAAGCTAACCTGAATAGAATGGAACAGGCAAGGAAAGGAAGTGACGGAATGATGCCGCTCAGTATTGCAGAACCGAATGTCCCGCTTACGATCCGGAAGGTCGGCGGAAATCAGGAGCTCCGGCAGCATCTGGAAACGCTCGGCTTTACGGTCGGCGCAACGGTAACGCTGATCAATGTCCTCGGCGGAAATGTGATCGTAAAGGTCAAGGAATCCCGCATCGCCATCGGCGAGGATATGGCAAGAAGGATCATGGTCTGAACAGGCTGTTCCCGCAGAACGCTGCGGAGAAAGTGAGGGAATGAGATATGAAAACACTGCGTGAGGTGCCGGTCGGCGGCAGCGCAAAGGTGAAGAAGCTGCACGGTGAGGGCGCGATCAAGCGCCGCATCATGGATATGGGGCTGACCAAGGGCGTCGAGGTCTATGTGCGCAAGGTCGCACCGCTCGGCGATCCGCTGGAGCTGACCGTCCGCGGCTATGAGCTTTCGATCCGCAAGGCGGATGCAGAGCTGATCGAGGTCGAATAATACAGCACCGAATGGGAGAGGCATCTCCCTGATACGCGATTAGCGTTGATTAACTGAAAGGAAGATATGTGAATGGAACTCCGAATCGCCCTTGCCGGAAACCCCAATGCCGGTAAAACGACGCTGTTCAATGCCCTGACCGGCTCGAATCAGTTCGTCGGAAACTGGCCGGGTGTTACCGTCGAAAAGAAAGAGGGCAAGCTGAAAAAGCATGATGATGTCATCATCACCGACCTGCCCGGTATTTATTCGCTCTCGCCGTATACGCTGGAGGAGGTCGTTGCGCGTAACTACCTGATCGGTGAGCGCCCGAACGCGATCCTCAATATCATCGACGGCACGAATCTGGAGCGCAATCTCTACCTGACCACACAGCTCGTCGAGCTTGGCATTCCGGTCGTCATTGCAATCAACATGATGGATGTCGTCGAAAAGAACGGCGACAAGATCAATGTGCAGGAGCTTTCTCGTCAGCTCGGCTGCGAGATCATTGAAATCTCCGCGCTGAAGGGCACCGGCATCGACAAGGCGGCCGAGGTAGCGATCGCTGCGGCAAAGGGCGGCAAGACCATTCCGCAGCACAATTTCTCCGGTCCCGTCGAGCACGCGATCGCGCATATTGAGGAGGCAGTCGTTCACGATATGCCGGAGGAGGAGCAGCGCTGGTATGCGATCAAGATCTTTGAGCGCGACGAAAAGGTGCTGGAAAAGCTGAATATTCCCGCCGACAAGAGAGAGCATATCGAGGGCGACATTGCGGCGGCGGAAGCGGAGCTCGATGACGATGCGGAGAGCATCATCACGAATGAGCGCTACAATTACATCGCGGAGGTCATCAAGGCCTGCTACAAGAAAAAGAGCGCCGGACAGCTCTCGTCCTCCGATAAGATCGACAAGATCGTCACACACCGCATCCTCGGTCTGCCGATCTTTGCGACGATCATGTTCCTCGTTTATCTGATCGCGATGATGGGGCCGGGCGCATGGGCGACCGACTGGACAAATGACAATCTGTTCGGCGACGGCTTCCACCTTTTCGGCATGGGTACGAAGGAATATGAGGAAAAGGCCGGCGAATATGACGATGCTGCAAATGCTGTCAGCGCCTACTATGAGCTGGATACCGAGGCGGAGGATTTCGATGCGGATACCGTGCTCGCCGAGATGAAGGCAGTGACCGGCGAGGCCTCCGCAGTCATCACGCTGGAGGATGAGGAAACCCTCGAAACGCTCGAAAAGACAGTGTATTTCGATTCTGTTCCGGATGGCGCGAACGAAGATGAAGTGATCGGCGTTTCCTACAAGGAGGCTGTCGAATACTTCGAGAAGAACGGCTTCGATGCGCCGGATCCCGCGGATTACGGCACATTCGTACCGAGCATCCCGTCGCTGGTCGAGCGCGGCCTTGACAAGGCGGGCGCGGCCGACTGGCTGAAAGGGCTGATCCTTGACGGTATCGTTGCCGGTGTCGGCGCGGTGCTGGGCTTTGTCCCGCAGATGCTCGTGCTGTTCCTGCTGCTCGCATTCCTCGAAGCCTGCGGCTATATGGCGCGTATCGCATTCGTGCTGGACAGAGTGTTCCGCAAATTCGGTCTTTCCGGTAAGTCGTTCATCCCGATGCTCGTCGGCACGGGCTGCGGCGTTCCGGGCATCATGGCGAGCCGCACGATCGAAAATGAGCGCGACCGCCGCATGACGATCATCACCACGACATTCATCCCCTGCGGCGCAAAGGTGCCGTTCATTGCAATGATCGCCGGTGCGATCTTCGGCAAATCCCCGTGGATCGCGGTCTCTGCATATTTCATCGGCATGGCGGCGATCATCATTTCCGGTATCATGCTGAAAAAGACGAAGCTCTTCGCCGGTGATCCGGCACCGTTCGTCATGGAGCTGCCGGCGTATCATATGCCGACGCTCGGCAATGTGCTGCGTTCGATGTGGGAGCGCGGCTGGTCGTTCATCAAGAAGGCCGGCTCGATCATCCTGATTTCGACGGTCGTGATCTGGTTCCTCTCCCGCTTCGGCAGCGTGGACGGCAGCTTCACGATGCTGTCGGAGGATCAGCTTGACAGCTCGATTCTTGCCAAAATCGGCAGCGCGGTCGCATGGATCTTCGCGCCGCTCGGCTGGGGCAACTGGCAGGCTGCCGTTGCATCTGTCACGGGTCTTGTCGCAAAGGAGAACATTGTCGGCACGATGGGCGTTCTCTACGGCGGCGGCGAGCAGACCGTCTGGCAGGCGCTTGCACAGGCATTCACCCGCGTCACCGGCTTCTCGTTCCTCGTATTCAACCTGCTCTGCGCGCCCTGTTTTGCTGCGATCGGCGCGATCAAGCGTGAGATGAACAATGCAAAGTGGACCTGCTTCGCGATTCTGTATCAGTGCGGATTTGCCTATGCGATCGCACTTATCATCACGCAGCTCGGCAATCTCTTTACCGGCAATGTCAATGTGATCGGTCTGATCGCTGCGGTCGCACTGATCGCGCTGATGGTCTATATGCTGTTCATCAAGAAGTATCAGGAAGCATCCAAGCTGACGGCACAGGTCAAGGTCTGATCTGCGCTGCAAGATCAAGGAGGTGTATGCACAATGCTGACATGGCTTTCGGCAAATCTCGGAACGATCCTGATTACGGCCGGGCTGATCATCGTACTCGCGCTGGCGGTGCTTTCGCTGATCCGCGACAGGAAAAAGGGAAAGTCCGGCTGCGGATGCGGCTGCGCGCATTGTGCGATGCACGGCGTGTGCCATAAGAAATAAGCCAAAATGAAGGCCCGGAAGCCAAGCGCTTCCGGGCCTTGCTGTTTATGATACGGGCTTCAGTTCTTCGAGGATGCTGTCGAGCAGTGCCTTTGCGCGGTCATAGGCCTCCTGATTCTCCTCCTGCGTATTCATATTCTCCGCAGGAATGCGCAGCGTCAGATAGGTTCCCTTGTGCAGCGGCTCCGTCATGCCGATCAGCTCCGCGAAATTCGTGCCGTCGATGAGAAGCCGGTGTCCCTCTGCATAGGGGCAGTCGGGATAGATTTTCGTCATGTCGAGGAACATATCCTCCGGCTGCAAATATTTCTCCGCCTCCGGATCGACCAGAACGAGCATACAGGTGCTGGTCTGAAACTGCACGAGCAGCTGCGAATTATACGCCGCGGAATAGTTGCCGCTGTTCTCCATAGACTCCTTTGAGACCGGAATATATACCGTTTCCGCGATGACCTTTTTGTCGTCGTTATAGTCGATGCATTTGTCACTCAGCCACGCATTGAGCTGCTCGGTCTGCGCATAGAGCGCCGGACAGTCCGTGAGCAGCAGCACGCGTACATCCGGATCGACACGCGTCACGAAGTCATAGATCAGGAAGGCGGCGACCAGTCCGATGAATGTCGCGATGCCCAGCCACCATTTCGCATGATAAAACCAGTTGCCGATCTTCTGCCAGACGGTGTAATGCTTTTCGGGCTCCTCCTCACGGAAAACCTTGTCGCTGTCCGAGATGACGCCCTGTTTCAGGCGGATCAGATCGACTTTTTCCTCGGCCAGCTCCTTGGCATATTCCTCACGCGCCTGATAAGCGGCCTCGGCCTCGGCAGCCTGCCGTTCACGCTCCTTCAGCTCGGCCTCGCGGCGTGCCTTCGCTTCGATCTCCCATGCATTGCGCAGCGCGGAGCTTTCGGTCGTCCGGTGCTTTTCGCCCGGATCCTCCTGCATTTTCTTCGGTTCATCCTGCACGCTGTATCATCCTCTCAAAATGCAGATCCCTCCGCGCTGTACGCAGAGGGATCCCGCGTATTGTATTTTTCCGGTCACGCTTCCTCGCGGATCTGGATATTCGCTTCTCTGAGCTGCTGCTCTGTGACCTGCGACGGTGCGCCGAGCAGAAGATCCTGCGCATTGCCGTTGAGCGGGAATGCGATGACATTGCGGATCGTCTCGGTATCGGCCAGCAGCATGATCATGCGGTCGATGCCGGGCGCCATGCCTGCGTGGGGCGGTGCGCCGTACTGGAATGCGGTATAGAGCGCGGAGAACCGTGCGGCCAGCTCCTCCTCGGTATAGCCTGCGAGCGCGAACGCCTTCTTCATGATGTCAACGCTGTGGTTGCGGACAGCGCCGGAGGCCAGCTCAATGCCGTTGCAGACGAGGTCATACTGATATGCGAGGATCTCCAGCGGATCCTGATTTTCGAGCGCATCCAGACCGCCCTGCGGCATAGAGAACGGATTGTGCGTAAAGTCGAGCTTATGCGTTTCCTCGTTGATCTCGTACATCGGGAAATCGACGACGAAGCAGAAGCGGAATGCGTTCTTCTCCAGCAGATCAAGCCGCTCGCCGAGCCAGTTCCGGATCTGTCCGGCGTAATTGTCCACAATGCCCTTCTTGTCGGAGATGAAGAACACGGTCTCGCCGTCCCTGATGCCGGAAATTTTGCGGATCTCGTCACGCTGCTCGTCGGAGAGGAATTTGTCGATCGGGCCCTTGAAATTCGCCTGTCCTTCGACGGCGGTCAGATAGCCGAGACCCTTCATGCCGATCGAGGTCGCAAATTTCAGCGAATCCTCAAAGAATTTCTTCGAGCATCCGGCGCAGTCCGCGACGATGCCGCGCACCGGCTTCCCCTTGAAGATCGGGAAATCGACATTTGCAAAGAAATCCGTCAGATCAATGATCGTCAGCGGATTGCGGAGATCGGGCTTATCCGAGCCGTATTTCAGCATCGCATCGCGGTAAGTGATGCGCTCGAACGGTGCATCCGAGATAACAGCATCCGGCTTGAATTCGCGGAAGGTCTCGGAGATGACCTTTTCGCATACAGCGAGGACTTCGTCCTGCGTTGCGAATGCCATTTCAAAGTCAAGCTGATAGAATTCTCCGGGCGATCTGTCCTGACGGGCATCCTCATCGCGGAAGCAGGGCGCGATCTGATAATACTTGTTGAAGCCGGAGACCATGAGCAGCTGCTTGAACTGCTGCGGTGCCTGCGGGAGCGCATAGAACTTGCCCTTATGCTTTCTGCTGGGGACAAGGAAGTCGCGTGCGCCCTCCGGTGAGCTTGCGGTCAGGATCGGCGTCTGGATATCGAGAAAGCCGAGATCCTCCATCTTGCGGCGCAGATAGGTGATGACCTTCGAGCGCAGGATGATGTTCTCGTGGATCTTCGGATTTCTGAGGTCGAGATAGCGGTACTTGAGGCGAACCTCCTCGCGGGTATCGAGCGACTCTGCCGGAATGAACGGCAGCATCGACTTCGACGGGCCGAGCAGCTCCATTTTCTCGACCAGCACCTCGACCAGACCGGTCGCGAGCTTCGGATCGACGGTCTCGGCATCGCGCTCGACGACCTTGCCGGTCACGGAGATCACACACTCTCTGCCGATACCTTTGAGCATCGAATCGTCGTGAAAGACGACCTGTGTGATGCCGGTCTCATCGCGCAGGGCGAGGAACAGCACGCCGCCGTGGTCGCGGATCGTATCGACCCAGCCGGCGAGCGAAACGGTCTGCCCGATGTTTTCAGGGCGCAGATCATTGCACATTACAGTACGGTACATTGACATATCCTCCTTGCATGATTTGCAGTCCCGGCGGACTGCCTGACATAAAAACGCCCCAAAGCTGTCTGTTCATACAGACTGCTTCGGGACGAGAATTCCGTATACGAAAACCCGCGGTGCCACCCGATTTAACCCGTCCGGAAACGGGTTCACTCTTTTTGGGGCGAAATGGGCGCTCTGTCATGAGCGCGGGAGTGTTGCCGGTGCCGATACTCTCCGGAATGCGCTTTCAGCCTGCGGCGCATACTCTCTGACCGGATTTCCGTGGGGCGTCGGGTCTCCTGCACTCTATTTTATTCGATTTTGCGGGATTTGTCAAGCGGATTTTCGCGTGCGAAATTCCGCATACTCAAATTTTCCGATTTTCACAAAAAATTCATTGACTTTTTCTGATTTTATGCTATAATAATAGGAAGATGTGCCGAATGCAATGCGCGGACATCTGACCAATTCCCAAAACCATACTATTATTTAAGGAGGAACACATTATGGAACTGAAGGGCTCAAGAACCGAAGCGAATCTGCAGGCAGCCTTCGCAGGCGAATCGCAGGCAAGAAACAAGTATACCTACTTTGCATCCAAGGCACGCAAGGAGGGCTATGTCCAGATCGCGGAGATCTTCGAGGAGACCGCGAACAACGAGAAGGAACACGCAAAGCTCTGGTTCAAGGAGCTGCACGGCGGCGAGGTGCCGGATACGATCGAGAACCTCAAGGCTGCTGCGGACGGCGAGAACTATGAGTGGACGGATATGTATGTCGAATTCGCGAAGGTCGCGAAGGAGGAGGGCTTCACCCGCATCGCCGCGCTCTTTGAGATGGTCGGCAAGATCGAGAAGGCGCATGAGGAGCGCTACCGCAAGCTGCTGGCGAATGTCGAGGGCGGTCTGGTCTTCTCCCGCGACGGCGATATGATCTGGGAATGTTCCAACTGCGGCCACATCGTCATCGGCAAGAACGCGCCGAAGATGTGCCCGGTCTGCGCACATCCGCAGGCATATTTCAAGCTCCGCGCCGAGAACTACTGATCGGCGGCGCAATACGATATTATAATCCGGAAGGCTGCGCGGCGGTATGCTGCGCAGCCTTTTTGCTGTGCAGCATACCGCCGCGCAGATTTTTTTCGGAAAACCCCTTGTAAAAATCGGCGGAATCATGTATAATAAAAGGGTATGCATTTTGTTCGGCCCCGAACAAGCCAAAAGGAGGTATTTCATGGCAAACAAATCGTCAAAACCGGCTGCGGCATCAGCCGCCCCTGCTGCCGGGGGCGGGATCGCCGGCTGGTTTTCACGCAACTGGTGCTATATCCTTGCGTTCTTCCTGCCGGTTGCACTCATCTACATTGCATACCTGATATTCGGATTGTATCCCGCGGGTGAGCATTCTGTGCTCTGTCTCGACCTGAATGGACAGTATGTCTATTATTTTGAGACGCTCCGCGATGCATTCCACGGCGACGGCAGCATTCTCTACAACTGGTCGCGCAATCTCTCCGGCGGCTTCCAGGGCGTCATCGGCTACTATCTGGCTTCGCCCTTTACGCTGATCGTGATCCTGCTGCCGCGGACGATGATCCTCGGTGCGCTGCTCATCATGATCCTCGCAAAGCTCGGTACGGCTTCGCTTGCATTCTGCTACTATGCGCGGAAATCGAAGCACGTCACCCCGCTGATGGGTGTGATGCTCGGCACGATGTTCGGTATGTGTGCCTACGGCATCATTCAGACGATCGACCCGATGTGGCTGGACGGACTTGTGTTCCTGCCGTTCATCGCGCTCGGCGTGGAGTATCTGATCGACGACGGCAGAAAACTCAATTATATCATCCCGCTGGCACTGATGTGCGTCGCAAACTTCTATATCGGCTTCATGTGCTGCATCTTCACGGGACTGTATTTCGTCTATTATTTCTTCTTCGGCTCGGACAAGATCAAATTCAAGACGGCTAAGGAAAGAAAGAATGCACTCATGACCTTCCTGCGCATGGCCTATGCGACTGCTGTGGCGCTCTGCTGTGCGGCATTCATGATCCTGCCGGTCTACAACGCACTGGCGCTCGGTAAATTCGACTTCACCACGCCGGACTGGAGCTACAAGAGCCAGTTCAATGTGCTGGACTTCATTGCGCAGTTCACCTGCGTCAATCAGTACAGCTCGGTCAATGTGCAGGGTAAGCCGGAGATCTACTGCGGTGCGCTCGCGGCGCTCTGTATGCCGCTCTACTTCCTGAACAAGCGCGTGCCGCTGAAGAAAAAGCTCGGTTATGCGTTCCTGCTGGCATCGCTGTTCATCTGCATGATGGTGCGTCCGATTGATATGCTCTGGCACGGCGGACAGATGCCGAACTGGCTGCCCTTCCGCTATTCCTTCGTATTCTCCTTCGTGATGCTGAGCATGGCGGCGAATGTGCTGCACTATGCGCAGAATATCAAGAGCTGGCATATTGCGGCGAGCTACGGCGGCTTCTTCGTCTTCCTCATGATCGTCAACCATTATGTCGGTCTGGGCGCGGACAAGCTCATCAATGAGCATAACCGGATGCTCGTTGACCAGAAGGGCGCTGTGTATCTCGATGCATTCCGCTCGGTCTGGCTGACGCTGCTGTTCCTCGCGATCTACTGCTTCTTCGTCTATCTGCTGACAAAGAAGAATCCCACAAAGGGAATGTCGGTCGCGGTCATGGTCGGTCTGCTGGCGGTCGTCAGCGTCGAGCTGACCTACAATGCAAAATGCGAATTCACCGCGATTCACAAGGAGGTCTCGTATTCCTCCAGAAAATCCTACCGCGAATATGTTACCTCCGGACGCGAAATGGTAGACAGGCTCTATGAATACGACGGCGGCTTCTACCGCGCTGAGAAGACCTATACGCGTACCGTCAATGACGATGCCGGCTTTAAGCTGCGCGGCATTACGCACTCCAGCTCGGTCATGAACGCGAAGATCCTGACCTATATCGAAACAATGGGCTATGCAGCCAGCACCTATTATTCCCGCTATGACGGCTGCACGCCGATCGCAGACTCGGTGCTGGGCATCAAGTATGTCTTTGACAAGGGCGACAACTCCAATCTTCTCCGTGCGGATAAGCTCGCGGAGGACGGCCTTGAGGTCGGCGCGGCCTATCAGAAGGTCTACTCGGATAAGGCGAAATCGCAGTCCGAGGAGGAATTCGAGGTCGGCGTCTACAAGAATCCGAATGCCCTCGGCATCGGCTATATGGTCAGCGAGGATATTCTCCGCGTCAATGCGTTCGGCAATGACAACCCGTTCAACAGCCAGAATATCCTGATGAGTACGATCAGCGGCAACACGACCTTTACGCAGGGCGGCGGCTTCGATGACTGGCACAAGTATTACAAGCCGCTCACCGTCACAAAGGAAATGCGGCTGAATCAGGTCTATACGGAGCCCTACGGCAACCAGACCAACTACCGCGAGATCAAGAAAGAGGACGGCAGTCACGCAGATGACCCGACCGTCGATATCTTCCTTGAGACCGAGACCGCAGAACCGCTCTATATGTTCTTCAAAACGGAGAACCAGAGCAAGGTCAATCTCTGGCTGACCGATCAGTGGAATGAGGAAGTCCAGCCGATGAACAATGTGGACGGCTCCGCTGCGAAGTCGCTCGGCGCATACTTCGAGACCGATAACTACAAGATCGTCTATCTCGGCACCTATCCGCAGGGACAGCAGCTCCAGCTCCGTATGACGCTGCTGACCGATGCGGCCGGCACGAAGGAGAAATACACGATCATCAAGGATTTCTTCTTCATGCACTTTGACTCCGATCTCTTTGAGCAGGATATCCAGACGCTCAAGGCAGAGGAGCAGCAGTGGAATCTGACCAAGTGCGGCGGCAGAACGCTGGAGGGTACGATCACTGCGAAGGAAGGCCAGGTCATGATGACCTCGATCCCGGCGGAACCGGGCTGGAAGGTCTGGGTGGACGGCCAGCCCTACACCTATGAGGAGGTCATTGACGGCAAGCAGGTGAAGTCCAATTATGTGACGCTGTTCAAGGCGATGATCGGTGTCAAGCTCACACCGGGCGAGCATACGGTCAAGATGCGCTATACGCCGCCCGGATTCACGACCGGACTCTTTGCGCTTGCCTGCGGCATCTTCTGTCTGGTGATGTTCTATATCCACGACAGGGACAACAATGCGGTTCTGGCGAAGATGCGTGCGAACCGCAAGAAGGGCATCTATGAGCTCGAATATGAGGACGATCCGGAGCCGGAGGTTCTGGAACGGGCTAAGAAGGCGGAGCAGGCAAAGCAGGCCAAACAGATTGAGGAGATATCCGAGAACATGGTCGCCGATGAGCTGCGGAAGCTGAAAGAGCTGATGGATGAAGGCATCCTGACGAAAGAGGAGTTTGACGAACAGAAGAAGAAGCTCCTGAACAAGAAATAAGGAAACCGTTTTGCGGTTTTGATCCTTACAGCATCCCGGCCGTTTCGCAGCGGCCGGGAAGTTTTTTTGTTCCTGCTTCGCAGTCTGGGAGTGGATAAATCAGGGAGTTTTCGGCAAGGGGTTGGATTTATGATTTATGCATTCAGCGGTGCGAAAGATCGGTGAATGGAGGAAGCAACCCCCTTCGGGGTTTCTTCCC
>DGSY01000159.1 GCA_002394125.1 Ruminococcus sp. UBA4350 | reverse complement strand
GTTGCCGTTGGTGTGACCCTTTGCCCTGATGAAGTAAATGTTGTTTGCGATCTTCTGACTTTCGGGGAAATTGTGATATGCACCGTCTGTGAATGTCACAGGAACGATGTTGTCAAGCCCCTTGAGTTCGTCGGCAGCGGTTTCATCAGCGTTTACATATATCTTCGCAATCGGGAAAGACTTTAATTCGCCCGAATGGTCGGCGTGCTTGTGTGTGAGCAGAATTTTCGTAACCTGTTCGGGCTTATAGCCGAGCGCTGCAAACGCTTCCATATAGCTGCAAATATCCTTGCCCGTGTAGGCAGGGCTGTTCTCATCGGGTGCTTCTTCGGGCGTGCCTGCCGGCAGACCGGTGTCAACGAGAATCACCTCATCGCCTGTGTCAATCAGATAATTTTGCAGACTGCCGCGGTAGCGGATATTCTTGTCAAACCTGTCCGCACCGTCCTCACCGCCCATGACAAAGGGCTGACCGTAGAATCCGTCACGTCTGAATTTGACTGCTTTGATTTCCATTATCATTTGCTCCTTACAGCAAAGGCTGCCGGTGTCTGCCGACAGCCCTTTTGCTTACTTTTCCGCAGGCTCCCACTTGCACCTGACCGGCGAAACGATAGAACCGTCCTTCTTCATTGCCGCCATTGCCTTGTCAACGACCTTGCGGTCAAGACCTGTCAGCTCTGCGATTTTGCCGGCATTCAGCGGTTCGCCGGCTTTCTTCATTGCGTCAAGTATCAGTTCTTTTTCTGCCATTTTTATGACCTCCTGAATGTATTGGATAATTCTATTGTAACAGAAAAACAGCGAAAAGTCAAGTAAGAATATCAGCAATATACAATTTTATTGAATTTTGAGCGAATTCAAAAAGCAATCGTATCCGTATTGTTTCAGAGGTTCGGGCAGACGATGCTCCCATATCTCTGCTGCTGTTAGGGGAGAGGTCTATGTCATTCGTCAGCCATTCAAGCATATACCGAACCGATTCGTATATATAGATCCGTTACTTACTATATATTTAATTTGACGGGAAGTTCAAGAGAAAAATCTCTGACAGTATCCAGTTATTTCAGCTTTGCGATTTTGCGGAGGATCGCGGTAACATCGTCAAGCGTGATATTGCCGTCTTTGTTCACATCGGCATTCTGCTTGCCCTGCTTGGTGATGACGGCCTCGCTGTCCTCTGTGCAGAATCGCGCAAGCAGAACCGCATCCTTGACATCTAACTCATAATCAAGGTTGACATCACCGGGTTCCGGCGGCGATGTTACCCATTTGCTCGGCAATTCGATCCGGATGCCGAAATCAACTCCTGCGTATTTATCAAGGTAAGCTGCCATGTGCGCAGCCTTGATTATATCCGGATTTGTTCCTGCCTGTTCAGAATCTCTCGGATAGAAGTCATCCTCAAGACGAAGAAGATATCCGGCATAATAATCCCCTCCGGTATCATAAAGGGGACCGTTGAAACCGCTTGCATCTTCTGCATTGACCTCACAGATGCCCAGTCCAAGTGCTTCCGTGACCATATCCTGCGGAGGAGGATTCCACGGTTGTTCAACCGGAATCATAAAGTACGGATTATAGTCAGGCGTGGCTTCATAGCTGCTGCCGACGCGCTTTGCAAGGATGCCGAGCGAACGGTTCGGTAATGTCAGGAAGACTGTCGCATTTCCGGCATCAAGCGGAATACTGTATTTTTTTGCAGCAGCTTCGATTTCATCCTCCGTGATCGCATCATAGTTTGCCTGCTCCGCAAGGAAATCAACAGCAAACTGATCGCCGAATCCGACTGCTTCACCGTGTTCGGATACCGGCTGATAACCGTATTCACGATACAGCTCCAGATAGATCGGAGACAGCATTGCGGACGGATCTCCGGCAGGATCGTCACCCCAGTTCAGTTTCATCGTCAGCAGATCACCGATACCGGTTTCAGTCGTTATATTTGGATAATGTTCTGCAAGCCATGTCTCGATATTGGTCTGCATTTCGGGATCATCCTCACAGCGGTAGCCCAGCACATTTGCTCCGTTGACATTGCCGAAATCAGGATAATACCGGAAACTGACAATGTCAGGATATGTCCGGCGCAGCTTTGCATAGAACTGCGATATTTCCCTGTATACTCCGCCGGGTTTAGTTTCTCTGCCCTCTATGGAATAATAGCAGACCGGAGTCTCTGGCGTTCCGTCCAGCTTCGTGTCCTTATCTCCTCTTTGAATGGCTGAATACGGAAGTTCTGCTCTGATCCATTCATCCAAAGCATCGGCTTTGTCATTCGGCACCTTTACGGCAAAAACCGCACCGGCAGTGTCACGGCTTTCCACCCAGATTGCGCCTCTTTCGCTGAGATAAAGGCTGCTTTCGCCGATTCTGGTAAAAGCTCCAAGCTGCGAACGGACTGCGGCAGCCGGCACGGCAGTCAGCATTCCGGCAGCGGTAAGAATGCCGGTCAATGCGGCAAACAGTTTTCGGATTGTTTTCATAGGTCATCCTCCTTTCGCGGAATGTAAATAATTTCGGGTTCTTGTTTTGATGCATCTGCAAAGGCAGCAGCATCCGTTGTGACGGATACATCTGCTCTGACTTCGTCAATGTGACCTTTCAGGTCTTCCGGCAGATCAAGTTGAAACTCTACAGTTTCTTCGATCAGCGGAATCTCATCAGCAGGATCATATTCCAGCCGTAAAAACTGCAATGACAGAATCCTGCCGTCATACTGACCGGAGAGCAGTGCTGCGTCCGCAGTAATGTCATAAAACGAAACGGTATAGTAGTCAAAGCAGTCGTTGATCTCTGCTTTCGGTTCTTCTGAAACAGGCGGCGTGACCGGTTCATCGGGGAATTCCGGTGTGCCGGGCGGTGGGGTATCATCGCCGCACATATATTCTCCGCCGTTCGGGCGTTCCGGAATGCTGCGTGTATATTTCCTGACGGTAATAGGAATTGTCTGTTTCGGCAGTGCAGTTGTTTCGGTAACTTCCGCGGAAATTGTTGCCTGCTTTGTCACAGTGACCGGCTCAGTTCCCGACTGCGAAACCGGCGCTGTTTGTACCGGCGCTGCATCCTGTTTCGTTACCGCGGCAGTGACCGTTTCTGTGACAGTCTGACTGACAGTTTCCGCAGTTGTCCGGTGTGTTGCTTTCTGGCTGACAGCAGTTGTATACACAGTCACGGCAGTTGTCTCAGCGGTATTCTGTGCAGTTGTTTCCGTTGTGACGATTGCGGCAGGCGGCTCTGTGATCTCCGGTGTCTGAATCCGCAGCTTCGGATAGACTGCCGCAGCGATCAGCAGAACAATGCAGGCAGCCGCCGCAGAGATCCGATACCAGCGGATCGGCTTGCTGTGCGGTTCAGCAGCGGATTCGATGAACGAATCGGGAATATCGGTGAGAATCTCAGAAAATGTGATCGGATTCACAGCAACCCCTCCTTTTGCAGATATTTTTGCAGCCGCTTTCGCAATCGGGAAAGCGTCATGGTCACATGGCTTTGCGTCATGCGGAACATTTTTGAAAGCGCCGCAACATCTGTTGCATACCAATACCGACGGACAAACAGATCGCGCTGCCTTTGCGGAAGGCTCTCCAGAAACGCAGTCACAGCACGGAGCATCTCACGGCGCTCCACCTCGCCGACCACATCGCTTTTGTCCGGCAGGATTTCTGCAAGCTCGTCGATCGAACCGGAATTCTGCGCAGTACCGCGCTTTTCCGTGTGGGCGGCACGGTAGCGGTCAAGGGCTGCATTGCGTACCAGACGCAGCAGATAGGCGCGCAGATTCTTCGGCTTTGCAGGCGGGATCGCATTCCAGGCGGCGAGCAAGGCGTCATTCAGGCATTCTTCGGCATCAGCCTCACTGCCGGTAATATCACGAGCAACAGACCGGCAGAGCGCTCCGTATTGCTGTTCGCTCTCGGAAATCGCCTGCTCATCGCGCTGTTCAAATAGTGCTATGATTGCCTGATCGATCATGGCTGCCACCGTCCTTCGTGTTCGCCTTCATACATAAGAACGAGATTTTCGGAAAAATACAACACCATTCTGAAAATTTTTTGTTATTTGCATTGTAGCATCTGCGGCGGCGTTTGTCAATATGCCAAAAAAGAGCAGCATGACGTTATGCTGCTCTTAGTAATGATCTTTGTGGAGAATGAACTATGTCCGGTAACATCAGACCTACGGACATGGCGGCGGTGCTTGCGCCGAACAAGCAGAAAATATGGTAGTATTCCCCATGATCCGGGGCTTCACATATGAAGCGACTGAAAAGCCGATCGTCATCTGCAGCGTAGAGTCTGCCAATCAAAAGTCAATGTGGAAGGACTTTTGTTATCGGCGCAGATGCATCATACCAGCATCATGGTATTGTTAATGTGTTATTTGTTTGAGTGAGCATAAAAGCAGTCCCGCAGAGTATTTGACGAGAATGTTCGTTTTAGAAGAGGAAATAAGTTGACAGGTGTCACTTTTTTTCAAAGAGGCCTCATTTATTCAGTGCGTCACTAAGAGAAAGGACTGCGAGCCGTGCCGCAAAGATACAGTAGCGGGAGGGAAAACAGACTCCTGTAAAGCGCAAACTACCGGCAATCAAAATACTATATTAGAAGACTTGTGATATGGGTATAAAAGAAAATGAGTTACCGGGATTCTCCCGATAACTCATTCCCATGAACATTGGTTGGGGTGGAAGGATTTGAACCCTCGAAATAACGGAGTCAGAGTCCGCTGCCTTACCACTTGGCGACACCCCAGAACGGTCTGTCTCTCGACGACTTTGATATTATAACACAAAATTACTGATTTGTAAAGGGGTTTTTGAAAAAAATACGAAATTTTTGCGTTTTCACAAAAAAGACTTGATTTTACTGCGGAAATTTGCTATAATGCTAATATGGGAATGAAATATGCATTCCCTACAACAGGACATCTCTTTCACCGCTTGCTGAGAGCGGCTGCCCTGAACAAACATAAAGGATCTGTCTGCAATGAAAAAGCTCTACTTCATTTCCAATCTGCAATCCGGCAAGAGCGCGATCCGCGGCAAGTTCGCCGCTGTGATCGACAAATTTACTGCGGCAGGCTATGAGGTCACTGTCCGCACGACGCAGGGACGCAAGGATGCAACTGCGGCGGCGGAGTATGCCTGCCTGACCGGAAACTATGATCTGATCGTCTGCTCCGGCGGTGACGGTACGCTCAATGAGGTCGTGCAGGGACTGATGCACAGCCAGTGTCCGCTTCCGGTCGGATATATCCCGTGCGGCTCGACGAATGATTTCGGCCGCTCGCTTAAGATCTCGGACGATATTGAAACAGCTGTTCAGCAGATCATTGACGGTCATCCGTTCCAATGTGATATCGGAACATTCAACAAGCAGAATTTCCTCTATGTTGCAGCCTTCGGTGCCTTTACGGAGACGGTCTACGAGACCAAGCAGAATGTGAAAAATGTGATTGGTCACATGGCCTATCTGCTGCACGGCCTGACACTTCTGCCCAGCATCCGCCCGCTCCACATGAAGATCGAATTTGACGGAAAGACCGTAGAGGATGATTACCTCTTCGGCATGGTCAGCAATACCGCATCGGTCGGCGGTATGCTCAAACTCAACAATTTCCGCCTTGATGACGGCACCTTTGAAGTCATGCTCATTCGTATGCCTCCGAACGTCATTCATCTGAGAAAGATCATCTCGCAGCTCATGGATATCAACATGGATATTGATGAGGAATATGTATCATATTTCAGAGCGAGCAATCTCCGGTTCATCTCAAATGAGGAGATCCCGTGGACGATCGACGGCGAATACGGCGGCGCATCCTGCGATACGGAGATCGGCAACTGTCATCGCGCCGTCACATTCTGGGTCAGTGACGATGCACCGTATAATAATGATGAGATGCAAAGGCTGTTTACACAGGAACGGAAAGAGACGCCTGATTTTTAATGAAGGAGGAATGAACGCCTCTTACGGCGCTCATCTGCATCATGCGACTTTTTCTCATTGATTATGAAAATGTCAATGCGGCAGGGCTGCACGGCATCGGGCAGGCAGACCGTTCCGACAGGATCATCCTGTTTTACAGCCATGCTGCAAATACGCTTTCCTTCGAGATCATGGACGAAATGATGGACGCAGGCATCCTGCCGGAACGCGTCTGTCTCGAACGCACCGGCAAGAATGCGCTCGATTTTCAGCTCGTGACCTTCCTCGGCTATCTGATCGCCAAGGAGAAGGCCGATTCCTATTATATCATCAGCAGGGATTCGGGCTTTCAGTCTGCGATCCAGTTCTGCCAGCAGTATCTCGGCGTCAAGGTACATCTCTGTCCCTCGATCAAAGCCGCGAATGCTGCACGGAAGAAGGAGAAGAAGGCGGAAGTACAGCAGGCAGCTGTTTCAATACCGCAGCAGCCGAAGAAAGTTAAGCCGGCGAAGCAGTCCGGCGGGAAGCCTGCAAAGGCAAAGCGCGCAGCAGTCAGTCTGCGCAAGAAAGCAACGGTCATTCAGGTGCAGCCCGCAGGCGCTGCACCGGTCGCCGTTCCGGAACAGGAGAGCTTCAGTGTCAATTTGGAGACTGTCCTTTCCCTCATCAAGCCGAAGGTCAATGCAGATATTGCAGCAGAGATCCTGCAATGCCTTCAGGGAAGCCACAGCAAAATTGAATTTCACAATGCGCTTCAGCAGCATTTTGACAATGCCAATGTCAAGCAGTATTATCACTGCATGAAGCCCTGCTTTGTGTCATTCACGAGCTGATATGCAGCCGTGTGCAGTCCGCACGGCTGACAAACGGACACCGCAGACCGATGCGGTGCCCGTTTTTTTTGCGCTTGAAAATCTGCGTATCTATGTGCTTCCGGATGCAGCGGTACTTCGAGCGATTTTTGCAAAGATATGAGGATTATACAGTAAAACAGCACATTATGCACTTGACAAACTGCACAAATTCCGCTATAATTATTGGTAGAATTCCGGATATCCGGAATTCGATACGGGGGGAATCTTCAATTTCAATACAGAAAAAAGTGATTGGGAGGATTCTTATGAAACAAAGAAAAACAGGGAAACATCTGTCAGCGCTTCTTGCGGGAAGCCTGACCGCAGCCGTCTGTTTCGGCGCACTGCCGGTGATACCGGCGTCTGCTGCCGTACTGCTGAAGGCGGAGTTCGAGACGACCAATGACAGCTTCACCGGCAGAGGCGGCGCAGCGGTTCAGTGGACATCCGACCGCTTCTACACGGGTGAATGCAGCCTGTTCGTCAGCGGCAGAACTGCTGCGTGGCAGGGCGCATCCAGAGATGCATCCTCGCTGATGAAGGCCGGACAGACCTATGAAGTCTCGGCGGCGGTTTTGCAGGAGAGCGGCGAGACCGTCAGCATGAAATTCTCCATGCAGTACAGCGCCGGCGGCACAACGAAATATGCCGATATCGCGCTGGTCGATGCAGCGGACGGCGAATGGGCGATGCTCTCCAATCCGTCCTTTACCGTTCCGGAGGGCGCGACCGATCTGTCAATCTATGTTGAGACGACCGAATCAAAAACCGATTTCTATGTGGATACGGTCGTGGTCAAGGGCGCGCCGTCGGTCATCAAAAAAGGCGATGCGAACGGCGACCTCTCCGCGGATGTGGCAGATGTCGTGTATCTCGCGAAATACCTCATTACCGAGGAAGAATCTGTAGAAGCCGGTGCAGATATGAATGACGACAAGATCATCAATGCAGTCGATCTTTCGCTGATGAAGAATGCGATTCTTTTCCCGCCTCCGGCACCGGAGGTCAATATCAGCGGCGACTGGGACAACTATCAGGAAACCGCGAGCAATCTCAAGGCATTGCAGGGCGGTCTGCTCCGGATCGGCAACACCGCACGCGTCCGAGAGAAGATTGCGAAGGCACAGGCCGGTGAGCCTGTCACGATCGGCTATATCGGCGGCTCGATCACGGAGGGCGGCTCCTCGACCTCTCCGGACAAGTGCTTTGTCAACCTCTCCGGCAACTATTTCAAAAACACCTTCGGCACAGGCAATAATGTCAAGTTTGTCAATGCAGGCAAGGCGGGCACTTCCTCTGTTGTCGGCAATATGCGCGTAGACAAGGACATTTTCGAGAAGAACTGCGATATCATTTTCATTGAATTCGCAGTCAACGATCAGGGCGGTGCCCGCTTCCAGAAATCCTATGAGTCGCTCGTAAAGAAATGCCTGATGCAGGAGAATGAACCGGCTGTTGCGATCATCACGATGTGCAAAGGTGATCTCTCCGGCAACGAGGACTGGATGGTCAAGGTTGCGGAGAACTATGATCTTCCGGTCATCAGCGCAAAGGGCGCGATCAGTAAGGGCAATATCAACTATAATGCTGAATTCGGCAGCGGTGACAATCTGCACCCCGGCAACGGCGGTCATCAGATCATGGCGGACTGCATCGGCTATTACTACCGTCAGGCGCTCCGCAGCGAGAATGCGGATGAGACCTATGAGATCCCGACAACCGAGGTTTTCGGCGCGGAATATGCGAACAATCACCTTGTCGATATCACGACGCTCCCGAACTTCAATGCGGGCTCATGGACAAGAGGCGGCGACGGCAGCTTCAATTACAGCAAGAATGGCAACAATCCGCTGAAATTTACGGTCGAGGGCAAGGGCATTCTGCTGCTGTTCAAGTCTAATTCGAGCGGCATGGGCACTGTCAATGTGAATGTCAACGGCAAGACCAACAAAGTCACGTCCAATCTCCAGTGGACATGGGGCGGTCAGGACGGCGATGTCGGTTACTATCAGCCGAACAGCGAAACGCTCAATGTTGAGATTTCCAGTGCGGATAACGGTACATTTGTTTTGTACGGTATTGCGGTAATTCAGTAAAAATGCAGCAAATTCCTGTGCTGACGGTATTTTCCGACGCATAGGCATTGACAAAAACGGCGAAATCTGATAAACTGTACTCGTGCAGCGCGTCTGCATGAGTACAGTTTTATTTTTGTCTGCATCTGCTGTGCGGACAGGATTCCGGTGATCCGGAGAAAGGAACAAACAATGCAGCATATTACAAAGAAACTGATCGCAGCATTTTCCGCTGCGGTTCTGTCAACGGCCTCGGTACCGGCTTCCATGTGCAGCGCATCCGGTGAGAAAACAAATCTGCTGATCCTCGGCGACAGCATCTCTGCCGGCTATGGTCTTGCGGCAGGGGAGGCAGGTTATTATGACTATGTTGCGGATTGCGTTGACGGAACGATGACGAATCTCGCAAAGACCGGCTATGCGACGGCTGACCTGATTTCACAGCTGGATGACGCCGCCTGTGCGCAGGCTGTTGCCGCTGCGGATATCATTTGCATCAGCGTCGGCGGCAATGACCTGATGCAGCCTGCCAAGGCATATTTTGAGGAATACGCCAAAGAGGGCGAATCTATGATGGACACCCTCCGCCGGGCAGTCAAGGAGCAGGGCGCAGAAACGATTGTCACCGGTCTGACCAGAGCGCTCCGCACGCCGCGTTCCACCGCAAAGGGCAATTATGCCGTGATCGGTCAGAAGATCCTCGCGCTCAATCCCGACGCAGAGATCATCTTTCAGACGGTCTACAATCCCTTCGAGGTGCCGGAAAGCTTTTTGACTGAACGCAAGTATTCCGCGAATGATATCAAGAATTATAACGATCTGCTCACCTATGTCACAAACAATGAGGAACAGCTGAATAACGCGATGCGTGATCTCGCAAAGAATGACCCGGATCATTACAAGACAGCGGATGTTATGGCGGCATTCAAAAGCACCGGCTGGCTTTATAGCCGCATTTTGCAGAAGGATGTCCACCCGACACTGCTCGGCCATGCACTGATCGCAGCGACGGTTCTGGATCAGATCGGTACGGCTCCGGCGCTGTCCGCCGCTCTCGGCAGTCTGCTTCAAGGCATGAAGATATCTGAATATCAGGCGATCCCTGCGGATGATCTGGCTGTCATGAAAAGCTACGGCGAATTCGTCAAGCCGCTGCGCGGTGACGCCGATCTTTCCGGCAAGGTCACGAACGCCGATGCGCAGGCAGTCGTGACAGTCTACGCTTCGATCGTTGCAGGCGGCAAAATGGAGGATCTGGTATCGAGTGTCTTTCTTGAGGGTGCCGATGTGACCGGTGACAACACAATCGGCGCAGAGGATGCGCAGTATATACTGATGTACTATGTTGCGAATTATGTTTCCAACCAGCCGACTGACTGGGATGAGATCATTTCACCTGAAAGCTGAATCGCATACCGTACAAAGACAGCAGCCGATTTCGCTGCTGTCTTTTTATGTTTCAAACCGTCCGGAGACTGTCCGATCATCCGCAAACCTGAAATGATTGCTAATATTTCCCCAAAAATTGCTGAATTATTGGGATTCTGTACGTTTCTCGATTGACAATCATCTTTTTTTATGATAAACTGATTGCAGGGGGAAACAGGATTCTGAAACAATGCGAAAGGATGATTGATGATGAAACAAACAAAAAAAGCAACAGCACTCCTGCTCAGCCTGAGCATGATTCTTGCGGCGATGCCCGCAGCGGGAGTATCTGCGGCAGACGGGACCGCAGACGCAATGACAGCAACGATCACACTGAATGAGACGGCAGCAGAGGCAACAGGCTCAAATGTAACGGTAGAGGGCTCGAAGATCACGATCTCCGCTTCCGGTTCCTATGCGTTTTCCGGCAAGCTCACCGACGGTCAGATCATCGTCAATGTCGCGGATGAGGTCGCCGATCCGGGAACGGTCAAGCTGTTCTTCAACGGCGTGGATATCAAGGGTGTGACTGCTCCGCCTGTGTATGTCATGAATGCGGAGAATACCTCGATCAACCTCGCAGACGGGACGGAGAATGTGCTTTCCGACGGCGGCGCCTATGCAGCCGATACGAATGCAGTCATCTATGCAAAGGATGATATCACGATCAAGGGCGGCGAGGCCGGAACCGGCAAACTGACTGTCAATGCTGTCTATCAGCACGCACTGCACTGCAATAATGATGTCAAGATCACCGGCGGCAATATCACGATTAAGACAGATGACGGTGACGGCAAGACGACCGGCGCAGGCGATGCGATCCGCGGCAAGACCTCTGTTGAGATCAAGGGCGGAAAGCTCGATATCAATTCCGGCGGCGACGGCGTGAAATCCACAAAGGGCAGCGTGCTGATCTCCGGCGGCGATATCGAGATCAAAGCCTCCAACGATGCCGTGCAGGGTGAGACAGCCGTTGAGATCAGCGGCGGAACGCTCAAGGCGAACGGCGACCGCGGTCTGACAAATGCGAGTACCGCTGCGGGCAATGCCGTTAAGATCACCGGCGGTTCGATCCTCGCGACCGCCACGGATGCACAGATGATCGCTGCGAATAATACACAGCCGGTTCTGCTGATCAGTCTTACGGAGGAGCAGGTCAAGGATCAGCGCATTGAGCTGTTTGCAGAGGGTGAGGAAATAGCGGCATTCTCCAGAAATCCCAGCAAGAAATTTGACTATATCCTGATCTCCGATCCGGCTCTGACCGCCGGAACCGTCTATACGCTGAAGATCGCTGGCTTTGTTCCGTCTGTGAACAGGATCAAGCTGACGGACAGCGTGACAAAGGTCGAGGGCGTTTCGATGGCGGCGCGTGAAATGGATATCAATGAGGACAACGAGGTTGATGTCATTGATGCGGTACTGCTGGCGCGGTTTGTTGTGGAGGATCCGGATGTCGTCCTTTCGGCGGTCGGTCTGAGCCGTGCTGATACAAACGGGGACGGCATAAAGGATACGGAGGATATCACAAGAATCCTGAAACATATTGCACATATGGCAATTTAATTCATAAATATATGAACAAAGCACATGGCCGCGCGCTGTGTGCTTTGTTTCTTTTCAAAAAAAAGTAAAAAATCACAAAATGCTCTTGCATTCTATCCAAAAAAATGTTATAATGATTCTAATTGATACTGCACTTGTTTTTGTGATCACAATATCTATCGAAGGAGGCAACGACATGGCAGAACGCATTTTCACCAGAGAGGATGCAAAGAGTCTGATCCGAACAAACACACGGAGCCTGAAGATCCCATCCGATTACACCGCAATCGCAAGCGGTGCGCTTGCGGGTTTTTCACAGCTCGAGGATCTTGTGATTCCGGAGGGCATCACGAAAATCTCATCCTATGCGTTTTATGTGCGCAGCTTCAAGAATACCAGCAATCTGAAAAGCCTGACGCTTCCGTCCTCGCTCAGACAGTTTGACCGCTGGTGCTTCTATGATCTCAATGCGCTGGAGTCGATCAATGTGCCGGAGGATTTTTCCGAGCCGCTGGCGATGGAGCTGTTCTTCCAGTGCCCGGAGGCGACGATCAACTTCGGTAAGAAGCTCAATATCGGTAAAAAGGTTCTGTTCGCTTCAAAGACCAAGACTGTCCAGCATATCATGGATGAGGTCGGCGGCATTCTGACGCTGGTTTCCGCTTCAACGCTAAAAGTTGATGATGACTGGACACTGATCATCCCGCCGACTTTTAAGGTGATCCTGACGCACGCGATGCGCGGTGTCGCAAACAAAAATGTCAAGCGCATCGTAATCCCGAAAAACATCAAGATCATTTCACCGAAAGCATTCTCTTTTATCACGACCGCCGAGGAGCTTGTGGTCGAGGAGGGTGTTGAATATATTGACAGCGGCGCATTTGCAGGCTGCAAGGGACTGAAAAAGATCACGCTTCCCGCATCGCTCAAAAAGATCGGCGCGGGTGCATTCATGAATCTGCCGCATCTCGAAAAGATCACGCTGCCGCCTGATCTTGAGGAGATCTCCGATGAAATGTTCAGCGGCTGTACGTCGCTGCGCAAGGTGCGCTTCGGCAAGAAAATCACGAAGATCGGTGCCGGCGCATTTGCGGGCTGTACCGGACTGCGCGGCATGATCCTGCCGGAGTCGGTCAAGTCGATCGGCAACAGTGCATTCTGGGAATGCCTTTCGCTTCAGCGGCTGTATATCCCGCCTGCGTGCGAGTCCCTGACGCAGTCCTCGCTCGGAAACTGTCCGTTGCTTACAACGCTCTATATGCCGCGGATCATTCACGATCAGCAGCAGACCAAGCGTATTTTCGGTGACCTGACCAATCCGACGATCACATGGGTCGATGAGGGCTCCGAGCCGCCTGTCTGGCATGACAGCGAGCTGCCGGATCCGGAGGATCTCCGTTCTGATGAGGACGATATCGACGAAGTCCCGAAGGTCGAATTCAATCTGCCGTCCAATGTGCCGATCCAGTCAGCCTTCGCGAAGAAGCAGGCTGCCGATGCTGCGGATGTGATGAAGATCGAGCAAACGATCCGCTCAATGCAGGCACAGATCGCCGGCCTGACAAAAAACGGCGCGGCGCTTCCGGCTTCCGGCATGACACCGGAACAGCTGGAGGAAATGCAGAAGAATCTCGAAGCGATGCAGAAGGATTACAATGCAGCGATGAAGCTTCAGGAATCCGCCGCTGCACTGGAAACCATGCAGAAGCAGCTGAACGAATTTGCCGCTGCGCAGGAAAAGATCAGTCAGCTCGATGCGATGCAGGAAAAGGTCGAAGCGATCGGCGATATGCAGGCGAAGGTCGAGGCGATCTCCGGCTTGCAGGAAAAGGTTGAAGCAATCAGTGATGTGCAGGCGAAGGTCGAGGCAATCTCCGGCTTGCAGGAAAAGGTCGAAGCGATCGGCGATATGCAGGCGAAGGTCGAGGCGATCTCCGGCCTACAGGAGAAGGTCGAAGCGATCGGTGATATGCAGGCGAAGGTCGAGGCGATGTCCGATTTGCAGGAAAAGGTCGAAGCGATCGGCGATATGCAGGCGAAGGTCGAGGAGCTTTCTGTATTGAAGGAATCCGTTGACAAGGTCGGCGACTTGCAGGAGACTGTGTCTGCAATTCAGGATGCGCAGGAAAAGATCGAAGCACTCAATCAGGCGGCGGAGACCGTCGAAACGCTGAACGAAGCCAAGGCGCAGATCGACGCGATCCCCGAATTGCAGGAGAAGGTCGAGGAGCTTTCCGAAACTGTCGGAACGGTCAGCGGCCTGTCCGGTCTGGCCGAGGAGGTCACAGAGATCCGGAAGAAGGTCGAGGAGCTTTCTGCAACGAAGGATCAAGGCAATCTGCCTGTGCTGGATACTGCGTCGTGGGCGACTTCGCCGCAGGCCGCAGCGGAAGCAGCCGATACACCCGTACCTGCTGCCGAATCGCCGGCAGCAGAGCAGCCGGCTGCGGAAACAGAGACTGCGTCCGCGCAGGAGTCGAAAGTGACACCGCAGGAGCCGGCAGATACTCCGCAGGAGCCGGCAGAGACTCCGCAGGAGCCTGCATTTGTTTACGGAAAATTCGACAGCAGTCTGCCCTTTGCAGAACCGCATGAGGGTGAATATCCGGAGCAGGATGCTGTCTTTACGCATGAGATATCAAAACCGATGCCCGGCCCTGTCGAGCGCAGTGCCGCATTGAAGAACTATAAGGTCATTGCATACCGTGCGTTCCGCGGTGCGGAAGCGGGCGAGCGCTTTGAGATTCCGGAGGGCGTGCGCCGCGTCGAGCGGCAGGCTTTCTGGGACTGCCCGCGCCTTATGGCGATCGAGATTCCGTCCACGCTGACGGAGATCGAGCCGGATGCTTTCGCCGGCTGTACGCGCATGACAGACGTCTATCTGCCGGCAGGTTTTCCGGATGAAAGAGCGGTCGAGCTGTTCCTGTACCGCCCTGAGATCAAGCTGCACTGGCCGAAGAAAAAGATCCTCTCCAGACCGCGTGTTGTGTCGGTCGCGGAGCTGATGGATCAGTTCGATCAGATTCTGACACCGGCAAAGGCGAAAAAGCTGACAGTCCGGAATCATATTCTCGAAATTCCGGAGGGCTACACGACCATTGCGCCGAATTTCGCGAAGGAGCTGGATATCCGCGCCGATGAGCCGGAGCATACGCTCCAGACGATCTTCCTGCCTCGGAGTCTGCGCCGCGTTACGGCAAACGCATTTGCAGGGCTGGAATGCGTGCGGCATATCGTCATTCAGGACGGCCTGCAAATCATTGAAATGAATGCGTTCACCGGCTGTCTCGGACCGTTCCGCCTGATGCTGCCGGATACGGTCAGCTATATCGGACCGTTCGCGTTTGCGGCACCCTGTAATTTTGAGCAGATTCGTCTGCCGAAATATCTGCGCTCCCTGCCGGAAAATGCGTTCACAAACTGCAATACGCTTGTTACCCTGCGGATTCCCGAATCGGTGCAGGAGATCGGCGATTTTGCACTGACCGGCTGTACGAATCTCGCAGCTCTCACGATCCCGCGCCGCTTCGAGGAACAGCTTCCGGCGATCTTCGATGGCCCTGTAAAAATCAATGTCGAATGGACAGAGGGCGAGTATAACCGGTATGCCGATGCGCCGACACCGGGCATCTTGTCTGTTGTTGCGCCGTCGCTCCAGCCTGTGCCGGAGCAGAGAATGTTTACGCTTGAGATCAGCAAAGCGTGTGAGAATTTCAACGAACGCCTGAAGGAGATGCGTCAGCATCCGGTCATCGCACCGCTCGCGCTTTCTGAAATGTCCAATCAGACGAAATTTGAGATCCCGCTCGGCGTTCTGCGTCTCGGAAGCTATGCATTCGGTCAGAACCAGCGGCTGATGACGCTGACTGTTCCGAAGGCGCTGACCGAGTTTGACTATGCGGCATTCTACAACTGTGAGAAGCTGCGCGATATCTTCCTTCCGGATGATTTCGACCGAGATGCAGCGGCAGTTCTGTTCATGTGGGAGCCGTCCATTCTCGTATATTTCGGTAATGCACGGCCTGTTCGCATTCGCCAGATGACGGCGGACTGCCCGTGGATTCTGACCTCCGGTGATGCCGCAGAGCTGGATGTGATCGACGGAACGATGACGGTTCCGCAGGGGTATCTTGCGATCGCATCGTTTATGTATCACGGTATCATCGGCAAGACAAATCTGCGTAAAATCGAGATTCCCGATACAGTCAAGCTGATTGGCACAAAAGCATTTGTTCGCACACAAACGATCGAGGAGGTCGTTTGCCGGAACGGTCTGCGTGCAGTTTATCCGGAGTCATTTATCGAGTGCGCCGGATTGAAGCGGGTCGTTTTGCCGCCGACACTGGAATTCCTTGGTGTGCGCCCGTTTGTCGGCTGTCAGGATCTTGAGGAGATTGTGCTCCCGAAGATGTTTGCTGACCGCACCGGTGAGATCCTGCGCGAATGCCCGCGTGCGAAGATCAAGTGGAGCGAGGATGATCCGAGCTTTGAGATCCCGTCGGATTCGATGATTTCGGATGCGGTCGATAAGCTGTTCGAGGAAGCGGCGGCAGAGGTCGCTGAGACTGCTGAAACCGCAGAAGCCGTGACCGAGGAAGCTGCGGAGTACGTTGAGATTCCGGATGTAACGGAAACCGTTGACAAGATGTTCGAGGAAGCGGCGGCAGAGGTCGCTGAGACTGCGGAGACCGCGGAAGCCGTGACCGAGGAAGCTGCGGAGAGCGTCGAGATTCCGGATGTTGCCGAGACGGTCGATAAGCTGTTCGATGAAGCGGCAGAGGCAGCTGAGACTGCGGAGACCGCGGAAGCCGTGACCGAGGAAGTTGCGGAGAGCGTTGAGATTCCGGATGTTGCCGCGACAGTCGATCAGCTTTTCGAGGAAGCGGCGGCAGAGGCCGCCGAGACTGCGGAGACCGCAGAGACCGTGGCCGAGGAAGCTGCGGAGAGCGTCGAGATTACGGATGTAACGGAAACCGTTGACAAGATGTTCGAGGAAGCGGCGGCAGAGGTCGCCGAGACTGCGGAGACCGCAGAGACCGTGGCCGAGGAAGCTGCGGAGAGCGTCGAGATTACGGATGTAGCGGAAATCGTTGACAAGATGTTCGAGGAAGCGGCGGCAGAGGTCGCTGAGACTGCTGAAACCGCAGAGACCGTGACCGAGGAAGCTGCGGAGAGCGTCGA
>DGSY01000065.1 GCA_002394125.1 Ruminococcus sp. UBA4350 | reverse complement strand
TATCAAGCAAATTCATATTAGGTTTAATAGCCGTTTTTATATATGAAATTGTTTCTTTTGCTATTCTTTGTATATCTTTATATTCCATACGCTTTAGCTCCCATAAATTGAGGTTTTCACAAGCAAATCGATTGATTACCGTATACAAGTATTATACCAAACCCTACCAAAAAAATCAATCACCAGAAAAGAAAAAGCCTTATCCCCATTCACAGGGATAAGACCTTTCCTCAATAGTTATATGTGATTACTCCTGAACCTCTCTCATCAAAGCCACACCGTCCTTAAAGCCGACCTTGTAAGCAGCTCTCATCTCAGCGGCGTGAATATCACCCACACGAAGGCTGTTAATCATAACGATTATTGTAAGTACCCTTTCGGTAACTATTCAGCTTGCTGTATTGTCTTACAATGTTTATCTGAAAACTTCTTTATGCCTACGGTCGTAAGCATTCATTTTTATCTGGAATGCTGCCTCATCTCCCTGATGTGGGACAAATATCTGGCGGTATTATGTATCCCGAATGGTTCGTTACAGATAGCGGCCTGTTACGCTTTCCGGATTCTTCCGGATCTCCTCCGGCGTTCCCGATGCAACGATTCTGCCGCCTGCTGCGCCGCCGCCGGGCCCCATATCCACAATGAAGTCCGCGTTCCGGATCACATCCGGATCATGTTCAATCACGATTACAGTTGCGCCCTGCCCGATCAGTGTTTCAAAGACCTGCAGCAGTGTCCGCACATCCAGCGGATGCAGCCCGATCGTCGGCTCATCGAATACAAATACGGTATCGGTCTGCCCTCTGCCCATTTCACTGGCGAGCTTCAATCGCTGCGCTTCACCGCCGGAAAGCCCCGGCGTTTCTTCACCGAGCGTCAGATACCCAAGCCCCAGATCATGCAGAATCTGCAAACGGCTGCGGACGGTTTTCAGGTCATCACAGAGCGTGAGTGCTTCATCCACGCTCTTTTCCATCAGCGCCGGCAGAGAGATGCTGCTGCCGTCTTTCCGAATACGCCTGACCGCATACGCCTCCTTTGCGTAGCGGGAGCCTTTGCATTCCGGACACGGAATATCCACATCCGGCAGAAACTGCACATCCAGGCTCACCGAGCCGGTGCCGTCGCAGATACCGCACCGCAGCTTTCCCGTATTATAGGAAAAATCTCCGGCCTTATACCCCTGCGCTTTCGCGTCTGCCGTCCGTGCATAGACCTTCCGCAGCTCGTCATGCACATTGGCATAGGTCGCAACTGTCGAACGGATGTTGATGCCGATGGGCGCGGCGTCGATCAGCTGAATCCGGTTGATACCCTCAGCGGAAACCGCCTTCACATGAGCGGGCAGCGCTTTCCCCTGTACCGCCGCCGTGACTGCCGGGATCAGACTTTCGAGGATCATCGTGGTTTTTCCGGAGCCGGAAACGCCGGTCACAACGGTCAGTCTGCCCTTCGGGAATCGCACATCGAGCGGCTTGACCGTGTGAATGCAGTCTGTCTGCATGGATATTTCACCAAGATCAAACAAATGCACCGGCGGAATCTGCGCTCGCAGCGTTTCCCGCAGATCGGGTGAAAGAAATCTGCCGATAATTGAATCCGGATTCTTCACAAGTTCCTCCGGCATACCCTGTGCAATGACCGTTCCGCCGCCCGCACCGGCAGCAGGCCCCATTTCAATGATATGATCGGCATGGGCAAGCACCTGTGTATCGTGATCGACCAGCACCACGGAATTGCCGTCCGCGATCAAATCGTCGATTACATCGCAGAGCCCGGCAAGATTGGACGGATGCAGCCCGATCGACGGCTCGTCCAGCACATACAGTACACCGGTTGTGCGGTTGCGGACGGCACGGGCAAGCTGCGTGCGCTGGCGTTCGCCGGTCGAAAGCGTGGACGATGCGCGGTCAAGCGAAAGATACGAAAGCCCAAGATCGACCAGCCGCTTTGCAGTGTGATGAAATGCCTCACAGATATTCTCCGCCATCGGGCGCATTTCCTCCGGCAGCGATTCTGGCACACCGCTGACCCAGCCGATCAGCTCCGACAGCGGCAGTGTGCAGACCGCATCGAGCGTCATGCCATGCAGATGCAGCGCCCTTGCCCGTTCATTGAGCCTTGTACCGCTGCAGCGAGGGCAGACGCTCTGTTTCAGAAATTTCTCCACACGCTTCATGCCCTTCTCGTCCTTGACCTTCGAGAGCGCATTCTCGACCGTGTAGATCGCATTGAAATAGGTAAAATCCATGTCGCCGGCTGCACCGCTCGTCTTGTTCTGGTAGATGATATGCACCTTTTTCGCCTCGCCGTAAAAGACGGTCTCCCGCTCCTGTTCGGTCAGTTCACGGAACGGCACATCGGTGCGGACACCGAGCTCCCGTGCAATATCCTTCATCAGCGACCACATCAGGGTCTGCCACGGTGCAACCGCGCCCTCGTCAATCGTGAGCGAATCATCCGGTACGAGCGTACTTTCATCGACCGTGCGCACAACGCCCGTTCCGTCGCATTCCGGACAGGCGCCCTCACTGTTGAATGCAAGCTGCTCTGCGCCGATCGTCTGTACCCGCTCGCCGCAGACCGGACAGTGTATCTCCTTTTCGGCGGCATGGTCGAGCGTCGGCGGAACGGCATGACCGTTCGGGCAGCGGTATTCCGAAAGCCGTGAGAACATCAGCCGCAGACTGTTCAGCAGCTCCGTCGATGTACCGAAGGTACTGCGGATGCCCGGCACACCCGGCCGCTGGTGCAGTGCCAGTGATGCGGGTACATAGCGGATGTCATCGACCTGCGCCCTTGCAGCTCCGGTCATGCGCCGGCGGGTATAGGTCGAGAGCGATTCCAGATAGCGCCGCGAGCCCTCTGCATACAGAACACCAAGTGCCAGCGACGATTTTCCCGATCCGGATACGCCTGCGATCCCGACGATCTCATGCAGCGGAATGTCCACATCTATGTGTTTGAGATTGTGAACGCTTGCGCCACGAATCTCCATCTGCTCCGGAATATGCTTCTTTCCCATGCCTGTTCCGACCTCCGTCTCATTTCATGCAATTTTCCCAAAAAAAGTTCCTATGTCATTATTGTACTTCTATCTGCCGAAAAAGTCAAGCGGATACGGAAAATGTGCCGTCAGCAGTCTGGATGGATTGCATCAGCGGTTCTGTAAAAAAGCTGATGATCTTTCACCTATCCGGCGTATTACAGCGAAATGAAAGCAACAGGAATTGTCAGGCGAATTGACGATCTCGCACGGATCGTCATACCGGAAGTGATTCGCCGAACGCCTCAGATCAGGATGGGCGAACCGTTATTGATAACTGAAGTTACCTGAAAGGCTTCAAAGAACACACTTGTGCAATATGCGCATAACTGCTCTGTATTTTTATGCAATCCTCCAAAGCTGTAATATAACTATTGACAACTTGACGCTTGTATGATATACTGATATCAGAAAGTTGAAACGGTAGCGTTTACAACTTTACAGAAGTCAATTTTTATGCTATACTTTAGGAGGTACTAATTATGAAAATCGCAGTCGTTTGTGCAAACGGCAAGGCAGGTC
>DGSY01000063.1:13737-46034 GCA_002394125.1 Ruminococcus sp. UBA4350 | reverse complement strand
AAACGGCACCAAGGACGCAGTCGCTTCCTCCGTCGTCATGAAGAAGTCCGACGGTAAGGTCGATATGCTCGACGGTCAGAATATGTTCGACGTATTCGTTCCGGCAAATGCAAACGCAAACGGTAAGACCCTGACCCAGTATGACGAAGACATCAACCTCATCTGGCGTGATCAGGTTCGTATGTATACCTCCGGTCAGAAGACCAAGGAGGAAGCAATCGCTGACTTCAAGCAGAAGGTTCAGGACGATCTCGATATCGAATCTGCTGACTGATTACCGGTTTGAGATGCATCCGCATCACACATTTACCGCATAAATCCTAAAAATCTTTAGCCGACTCAAAAACTGCATAACGGAGCGGACTGCACTGCGCGGTTCGCTCCGGAGATGCAGTCTATGAAAGGAGGCTCCCTGCTTTGTCAAACAGTCAAAGGCATCTGAAAGGCCTGTCATACGCCAAATACGGCTATATGTTCGCATTGCCGTTCATCATTATCTTTCTGATCTTCTCCCTGTATCCGACGCTTTACACCATGTTCATCGGCTTCACCGATATGAAGGGTGTCGGAAATGAAACGCATCTTCTTGAACAGCCGTTCGAGAATTTCAAGTCGATCCTCAATAACCAGTCCTTTATCCAGTCTCTCAAGAATACGGTAAAGATCTGGGTTATGAACTTCGTCCCGCAGATGGGACTCGCCCTGCTCCTGACCGCGTGGTTCACTTCGAGAACCTCCAAGCTCAAAGGCAAGGGCTTCTTCAAGGTCGTTTTCTATATGCCGAATATCATCACAGCCGCGACAATCGCGATCCTGTTCAATACGCTGTTCGGCTATCCGAAGGGCCCTGTCAATCAGCTTCTGATGTCATGGGGACTTACGAATACAGCGACCGACTTCTTTACCAGCAAATCTGCTTCCCAGAACATTGTTGCATTTATCCAGTTCTGGACATGGTTCGGCAATACCATGATCATGATGATCTCCGGTGTTCTCGGCATCAGCCCCGATATCTACGAGGCTGCGGATATCGACGGCGCAAACGACGTCCAGACATTCTTCCGCATTACCCTGCCGAACCTGAAAACGATTATGCTCTACACTCTGATTACTAGCATGATCGGCGGTCTGAATATGTTCGAGATCCCGCTGCTGTTCAATAACGGCGGCCCGGACGGAGCCACAACGACCGCGAGCGTGTTCATTTACAAGCAGGCATTCAAGGGCAAACAGCTCTTCGCAAAGGCTGCTGCTGCCAGCATGATCCTGTTCGTTATCATCTGTATTCTTTCTGCGATCCTCTTCTGGATCATGCGTGACAAGGACGCGATCGCCGCTGAAAAGCTGCGAAAGGAAGAGCGCAAGCGCAGAAAGCAGCAGCAGATCGGGGAGGTGTGAGAATGGCTGTCAGAAAGCAAAAGGGCGGCGAGATCGCTTTTACGGTCTTTCAGTACGTCGTCTGCATCTTCATCGCCGTGATCTGTCTGATGCCGTTCATCATCATGCTCATCAATGCGACCAGAAGCTCCAACAGCATCATGGCCAGCGCGATCTCATTTGTCCCTGGCAAGGATCTCATGACAAACTACAGCGTGTTTGAGGGCAAATCCTTCAATCCGTGGACAGGATTCCTCAATTCCGTTATCATTTCCGTCGGCGCAACGGCCTGCACGATCTACTTTTCTACCTTGACAGCCTATGCGATCGTTGCCTACGACTGGAAAGCACGAAAAGCATTTTTCATGCTGATTATGTGCGTGCTGATGATTCCGAGTCAGGTCACAGCAATCGGCTTCTTCCAGTTCATGTATAAGATCGATCTGGTCAACAGCTTTATTCCGATGATCCTGCCCTCGATCGCAGCGCCGAGCGTTGTGTTCTTCATGCGCCAATATATGCAGCCGTCACTGTCAATGGATATCGTGCAGTCGGCGCGTATCGACGGCGCAGGCGAATTCCGCATCTTCAATCAGATCGTGCTTCCGCTGATGAAGCCTGCAATGGCAACACAGGCGATCTTCGCCTTTGTCGCAAGCTGGAACGCACTGTTCCTCCCGTCGATCCTGCTGATCGACCGCGAAAAATGGACCATGCCGATCATGGTCAGCCAGCTCGCCGGAGATATGTATAAGACTGAATACGGCGCAGTTTATCTCGGCCTTGTGATGACGGTCCTGCCGCTGTTTGTGGTGTACTTCGTACTTTCCAAGTACATCATCGCAGGCGTCGCACTCGGCGGCGTTAAGGAATGATTTTCCCCAATTATGATTCCTGATATTCATTGTTTCCTCTCTTCATGCCGCCCCGTCCGTTGCTGCCGGACGGGGCGGTCTATTGCATTGCGAAATGCTTGACAAATGACTGAAAATATGGTAAAATAAAGTGTCCGGGGTGTAGCGCAGTTGGTAGCGCGCCTGCTTTGGGAGCAGGATGCCGCAGGTTCGAATCCTGTCACTCCGACTTCTCCGGAAGCGGCGTATCTGCGCATATTTCGCGTAGGTACGCTGTTTTTCGTGATCATCATTCAAAGAGGAGGTCATCACATGGACATTCAGGATTTCGAAAAGGAAAACCAGTTTTTGAAAGGTCTTCTGACCCGCGATCAAAATACATTGGATATCCTCATTCAGTCGATCCATGATCTCACGCGTCTGCTCGACAAAAGCCGGAGAGATTATGACGAGCTAAAGCAGAAATATGAGGAGCTGCTCGGAAAACCGGATATATGCATGGCAGAGGAAAAGTCCTCCTCCGCAGAAAAAACAGGTAAACAGAAATGAGACAAAGACTGATTTCCGTTATGTTCGCCGCTGCTGTTTCTGCTACGGCGCTGTTCTCCTTCCATACGCAGGCCGCTGTCACGCTGGCCGGCGATCTCAACTGTGACGGCAGGGTCACGGTCGAGGATGCCGTCATGTCTGCGCGGCTCATCTGTGAGGATCCCGCGCTTTCGATCACGCCGCAGGGAATCGAGAATGCAGACTGCGACGCGGACGGATTGCTCTGCCTGCTGGATGTCAGATCCGCACTGTGCAAGGCTTCACAGATCGCGCCGGAACTACCCGCAGAAACCACAACGGTATCGATCGGCACCACAACCGCTGCCGCGACAACTACTGCGAAATTGCCGGATACTGATCCTCCCGTCATTGTCACGGTTCCGAATGCTCCGGTGTATACGCAGGTCGGCAGTCTGCTTGTCTCGCCGTATCCGTTTACGGTCACGCGCAACGAAGAAGTCACACTGCATATCATCGGAAGAGCCAATACCGAATATGATATCAATGTCTACTATTCATCCGGTGCTTCTGCGGCGAAGGGTCTGGAGAATCAGTATACAGACAGTCAGGGACATACTGCATGGTCTTGGAAGATCGGCGGAAAAACGAACTCCGGCGAGTATCATATTGATATCATCGGCGGCGGTGAGAAAACGACGCTCCCCTTCCGAGTGGAATAATAAAAAACAGCTTCCCGACCGTTTCTCCGCGGCCGGGAAGCTGTTTTTCTGTTCAGATATCAGTCGGTCTGATGCTCATGGAAGAAGTACGGGAGTGCATCATACACATAGTGGCGGACAATGCCCCACCAGTGCGTTTCGTTCGGTGCCTCAAGGAAATAGAGGTTGCCCTTCGAGAAATCGCTTGTGTAGGTGAAGCGCTTCGTATCAGCCTTCAGCGCGTTCATCAGCGGAACCATGTTGCCGTAAGCAATATCCTTTGTTCCGGTCGCTGCGAAGACGTAATACTCATCCTTCCGGAAGCCGAATTTGTCGATCGCATTCTGCACACCGCCTGCGCCGTCCCAGCTGTGGCCGGAGAGCGGCATAAAGTATGCACAGATATCGAGGTTATTGCAGAACATTCTCCATGTCGAGCCGCCGCCCATCGAGAAGCCGCCGTATGCACGGTGATATCTCGACGCTTTCAGGCCGTCGATCGAGGTATTCTCCGCATAGGTCGAATATTTGTTTTCGACATACGGAATAATCGTTTCGCGCATTTCCTTCCAGACATCGCCTGCGCCGTCCGGCGACTTGTTGAAGGTCGGGGTGACGACGATCATCGGCTCAATGTCGCCGTTTGCGATCATGTTATCAAGCATGACATCAATGTTGATGCCGTTGTCGTTAAAGCAGGTTTCCTCGCTTTCTCCGCCGCCGTGCATCAGATAGAAAACATTATATTTCTTGCTCTCATCATACCCGTAAGGAACATAGACATACATTTTCTTTGCGCCGTTGATGCCGGTATAGTTTTCCTGGATGACCCGACCGTGATTAGCGGGCTGATCCTTGAAATAATTGCTGCCGTTCTGCTCCGGCGCCTTGTGGAATGTCACATTAGCATTATAATTATACGGTTGCGGTTCCGGCTCTGCCGATGCCTTTTTCTCCGGATACTCCGTGACCGGCGTCGTCAGATACTTCTGATACCATTCGAGGTCGCCGTCCTGGTTTTCGATTGCACGGTTGACATCCACATCAGCCGGCTTGATCGTATTGCGGTTGGTCTCGCCCTTGAGCATCAGCATCTTTGCGAAGCTGAGATCTGCTGCATTGATGATGCCGTCTCCGTTATAATCGCCGAGAATACCGGAATCTTTATTCTGTGTGACAACACCGCCGAATTCATCGACGATCTGTCCCGGATGCGAATCGGTATCGCCGTTCTCAACGAACTGCCACCAGTCCACATTGAACAGATAACTGTCTCCGCCGGAGAATCGCAGGAACAAATCATGCTTGCCCTCTGCGCCCGACACCTTACCGTTGACCGTCACCCAGTTCTGCCAGCCGTCTGTCACGGGGCAATCGACCGTGCCGACGATCGGACCGGTCGCGGAATCGAGATGCACTTCGATCTTGCCGCCCTGACCGTTCGATGCGATGCGTGCATAGAACTCCGAAGCGCCCTTGTCACCGAAATCAACACCGCTGATCTTGGTGTAATCGCCGTTTTCGATGAAGCCGATCGCAAGTGTGCCGGCATCGATCTTTTCGGTCTTGATGCCGGAAGCAAAGTTGATCGTTTCCGCCTCGACACGCTGATACGGATTGACCGATTCGAGCTGCGCCGGTCCTTCATCCGTAAAGTTGATCATCGGGATGGAGCCGTCCGGATTATAGGTGAATTCCTCGCAGCTTGCACTGCGGTTGAAGGTACCGCCGCCCTTGAGTCCGTTCTTGTGATAGAACAAATAGGAGTGCCCCTTATAGTCGATAATGCCGCCGTGCGTGGTGAAGCAGTTTGACTGCTTCTGGATCTGGTTGCCGAATTTCCAGGGGCCGGTGACAGAAGACGACGTCGCATAGGCCTGACTCTCGCCGCTGTCACTGCCGTAGAAGCAGGCATAGACAAGATAATAGAGGCTGTCGTGCTTATAGATCCACGGGCCTTCGCCGTAGCCGCAGCCATTCTTACCGGGGCCGAATGCCTCTGAGGTCATCGGGAACTCCTGAATCGGGCCGTCCAGCGTGACCATGTCCTCTTTCAGCTTCACATAATAGCAGGTCGGATTTCCGAACATGAGCCATGCCTGCCCGTCATCGTCGATGATGACAGTCGGATCAATATACCACCAGTTCGGGCCGCAGAGCGGTTTGCCGAGGACATCCTTATAGGGGCCTTCCGGCTTATCCGCAACAGCTACGCCGATCGCTCTTCCCCGGCCGTTGCCGTCCGTGGTCGTAAAATAGAAGTAATACTTCCCGTTGCGCTCAATGCACTGCGATGCCCATGCATTTCCTTCCGTACACCAGGAAAACTCATTGTCCTTGAGAATCATGCCGTGATCAGTCCAGTTCTGCATATCCTTTGTTGAGAATGCCTGCCAGCCGACCATCGTATAGTTGCTGTTGGCAGCGTCTTTGTCGCAGCCGGTGAATACCCAGAGCTCATCTCCGAAGACGACCGGAGCAGGATCGGGCGTAAAACTTGTCTGAACAATCGGGTTGTGGGCTTTGGCGCTGAGCGAACCGGGCAGACAGGCTGCACTGATGCAGGCCATCGCCGCGACCGCTGCACCGCGGATGATTTTTTTCTTTTTCATGGTTTCAATCCCCCAAATATATAATATGGTAATTATATTATATCCGATTGTTCCGTACAAATCAATGTGTGAATTGCAGAGAAACTGGATAAAATGCATATATCGAAACTAAAAAACGTATATTTACTCTGATTCCCGAAAAAGATGCAGCAATTTGTCCGGTTCGATCCGCATTCGATATCCGTACCGGAAAGCAGCGCAACCTGTGCAGACAACTTTGCAGAAAGCTTTGTCCGTAGCAGCGCTTCACCATATTCACAGAGCCGAAAGAGGCGCTCCCCTGCCCTGCCGTCATGTGCATTTTTGCAGGAATTTGCTGAAACTACTTGCATTATTCTCCGGATTGTGCTATACTATATTTGATTGATTTCAGAAAGGCGGAAGCTGCATGAAACTGACATTTCGCAAACTTCGTGACAAAGCTGTCATCCCGCAGCGCGCAACAACCGGCAGCGCCGGCATGGATCTCTGCGCCTGTCTGGATGCGCCTGTCACACTGCAGCCGCATGAGATCCGGCTCATCCCGACCGGACTGGCCGCAGCACCGGAGCGCAGCGATGTGATGCTGATGATCTGTGCGCGGTCCGGACTTGCGTCAAAGCACGGTATTGCGCTTGCAAACGGCGTCGGGATCGTCGATGCGGATTACCGCGGCGAGATCTGCGTCGCGCTCATCAATCAGAGCGAAACCGCATTCACGGTCACAGACGGCCTGCGCATCGCGCAGCTGATCGTCACACCGGTGATCCTGCCGGATATCTGTGAAGCGGATACACTGCCGGAGACAGAACGCGGCAGCGGCGGCTTCGGCTCAACCGGTACATAAATACAGAACGCGCGCAAAAGAAAGGACTATACAAATGAAATTAAAGCTCACATATCTATTGCTTATTATCGTTGCGATAATTTGCGGCTATCTGCTCGGCAACTGGTTTGTTACATTCGATGAGCCGATCATCAACTGGTTCGGAACAAATTTCTCGCTGGATCTTGCTCCTACAACCCTGCATTTCACCGCGATCACATTCACAATCGGCTTCAACCTTGTTCTGAATCCGATCATGATCCTGCTCATCCTGATTGCGGTTATCGCTGCCCCGAAGGTCGCTGCTTCGATCAAATAATCTGCCGCATTCCGGCGAAAAGGAAAGTGAACTATCAGCGTGATAAATGCAGTTCAAAAATCCCGCGTGATGCGCTGGGAAACGCATACCCATACAAGAGAAGGAAGCGCCTGCGGACAGGCTGATGCTGCTGAAATGGCGAGAGCCTGCCGCAGACTCGGCTATGACGGAATGTTCGTCACCGATCATTTTTATCACGGCAATACAGCAGTTGACCGTTCGCTGCCGTGGGAGGAATGGGTACGGCAGTTCTCCCTCGGCTATTACCATGCGAAGGAAGCAGGCGATCAAATCGGTCTGCGCGTGTGCTTCGGCTGGGAGTACAGCTGGGAGGGCAATGACTTCCTGACCTACGGCCTGCCGCCGGAATGGCTTGCAGCGCATCCGGAAACGGTCACATTGGAGCCGATCGAATATCTCCGGCTGATCCGGAAATCGCACGGCTGTATCGTTCATGCACATCCCTTCCGGCAGGAGAATTATGTCCGGTATATCAAGCTGCTGCCGGATCTCGTAGATGCCGCAGAGGTCTGGAACGGCGGAAACCGTCTGGCCGATTTCAATGACCGTGCAAAATGGTATGCGGAGAGCTTCGGCCTCCGGCAGACATCCGGCTCGGATGCGCATTGGGAAACCGCATTCAGCGGCGGCATTCTGACAGCCCGCGAAATCCGCAGCACAGAGGATTATCCGCTGATCGTGCGCAGCGACAGGATCTGCGGACTGATCGAAAACCGTGAGGATATCCTGTTCGGCGAACAGAAATAATGGGAAAATCCTGAAAGCAGTTCAAATGCTTTCAGGATTTTATCATTTCTGCATATTTTTGAGATGCTTTTGTCATGTTCATGGAAAGAATCCGCAGACGGACGGTTTCATCATCACAGGCAGCATCGCATTCAATGATGTGTAAACAAATTAAATAGAGCCAGCACCATTGCACTTTTCCGGAGAATATGCTATAATAATTTTACCCCATAAACCGGAAGCATTGGAACACAAATCACAGAAAGGAGCCGAATGATGCCGACAGAGAAAACAAATCGCGCAGCGCGTATCATTGCATGCTATCAGGCTGAAATGAAAATCAACGATGACAGAAATGTCTACGCTTATATGTATGCACCGCGCAGCTACAACAATCGAAAGCTGCGTCAGAATTACTGCTTTCCGATGCTCTTTTCAGCGCTCTTTTATGATCCGACGCCGGAACAGATCAGCTATGTCTCTGAACAGGCGAATAGTTTGCTCTGGCCGAAGCTGCCCTTTTTTGCAGAGAAGCTGATGCAGCTTGCATCCGCGGAAACCGGCAATGCGGATGCTGTCGCGGATTGGCAGGCTGCGATCCCCGAACACAGTCACTACGACATTTTACGGCCGATTCTGGTTTTTGGCTCTGCACATCCGAACGGGTATGTGCGTGAAAAATGTGTCGAGCAATTTACCGGAAAGAAAATGCTCCAAACGGTCGGATATACGCTGATGCGGCTGAATGACTGGGTGCCGGAAATCCGCCGGACTGCCCTGCGAACGCTCGGTTTGCAGATGCAGCAGCCGCACACCGCCGATGACCTGCTTGCATCTATGCACTGCATTGAGAAGCTGCGCAGAAGTGAACGCGCATATCGGGAACCGGAGTTCTCTATGGAAAAGCTGGATCTCTTTCTCATGCAGTATCTGGAAGCAGATCCCCGCCGCAGATGGAATGCAAAAGACAATGTCCGGTTCTGCTACAAGCTGTTCGCGCTGCATCCGGAGCCGCAGTACCGCGGCCTGATCCTGCATTTTTATCAGGAGGAATGCAGCGGCGAGCTGCGCTGTATGCTCGAACGAATCTATATGCAAATGTCAGGCGGATCGGTTCCTGCAAAGGCGCTGGAATTATTCATGCAGGACAGTTATGAGCACGTCCGGCTGGTCGCATATGACTACCGCTTGAAGCACGAAGGAATCTGGGACGGCTTTGAAAAACTGCTGCTCTCCCCTTCCCGCCGGATCCGCATTTTTGCAAAAAATCAGCTGCGCAGCGCGGGCACAGACTGTCTGCAATTCTGCCGAGATCATCTGCCGGATGCACTGCCGGCGCTCGGCGATTTCGGCACGGCAGAGGATATTCCGCGCATTCGTCCGTATCTGGAATCGCATCCCTGTGAAGCAATGTATGCGCTGGTGAAGCTCGGTGCAGAGGACGGAAAAGCGCTCCTTCTGAAAAATATGCAGAGCAAAGATGCAAAGCCGGCCAAAGCTGCATACCATCTGGCGCTGTCGCAGAAATGTCTGGAAGCTTCCGATCTGCTGCCGGTGATGCAAAGCACAGCAGATCCCATACTGCAATACCGCATTGCGATGCTGCTCACGAAAGACGGAATCTGGCCGGCGATACCCTATTTGCTTCGCTTTACCTGCGATTATCCGAAGCTGAGAAGCGATCTGTATTATATGATCTGGAAAAGAACGCGCGAGAAAGGATATGTGACCGAAGAATTATCGCAGGAGATCAGCTCTGCGCTTGCTTACGCCAGAGAAAAAAACGCGATTCCGTTTGAGCTCAACAATCATATTTGTATCCAGCAGCGCAGACGGTGAATAGAATGCGCAGATATCAGGCTCCTCCCGAAGCGCATGACCGATCAAAACAGAAAGAAACCGTCCGGCACACACCGGACGGTTTCTGTATGATGCTGTTATTTTGCGAGGCGCTTGAGACCGCTCAGATCGGAGGAATCAAGCCGGAGATCCGTCCGGACATCCGCTGCATAGCCCTGCTCCCATGTGAGCGTCTTCTTCGTCAGAAGCGCATTCACCAGAGCAGCTGCGTCATCCGCATCGACCTTGCCATCCAGATTGACATCGCCGCGCATACCGCGTGTGCTGTATGCCTGCCCGCCGTCCGGACGAATGATGATATAATCGACATTGATCGCCTTATCCTGCGAGCGGAAATTCAGCGTCAGCTCGCCGCCCTTGACGGTGACCTTGCCCTTGACAGCGGAGCCGTCAGTCGCGCAGTTCGATGCGATCAGCTGTTCGTCGTCCTTTCCGTAATTCGCATAGACGCTCGGATTCTTCGAGCAGCCCCACGGATCGCGGAAGCTCATCTCAACGGTATATTCGCCGTCCGGCAGCTCGAACCCGTAATCCAGATGCCGGTCAATGTTGTTCTCATACTGATTCTTCGTATAGCGGAAGCTGACATTCTTCGCCGCGCCGTCCGCGATCGCCGCTTCATTCGGCCATGTATTTGCGGTATAGATGCCGCCGCTCTTGGAGGCACCGTTATACTTGTCGGTCGGATCGTCGATCAGTCCCCACTGCTTTCCGGTGACGGGATCCGCGCCGTAAAGCTGCTCGGTCACAGAGTTGAATGTACCGAATTTGTCGGAGCCGGTCGCGGTGGTCACATCCTGATCGCCGCAGTCCACGAAATACGCAATGCTGTCGTCGATCGAATAATACGGCTTCACGGCCTGCATATAGATGAAATCGCAGATCTTTGCGGATTCCTTGCCGTCATCCGAGGAGAATGCGATATCCAGAACCGGAACATCCTGTCCGTCCGCATGAATGGTATGCACGCAGCGCTCCATGACATCCGCCGGGATCGGGAGCTTCACTTCATAAACAGATGCCGTGCCGCTGTGATGCAGTGTCTCTGCCATGAGGATCGTGTCGCCGACACGGACGCGGATCGTCTTGCCGTTGTCGGCATGGCGGAAGCGCAGGCTGACCATCGAGAACTGTGCATCCGGATCGACTGCCATCTGATAGGTGAAATAGCCGTCAGCCTTTGCATAGCGATAGGTGGAATCATCCGTCACGCTGACGGTATTGAACTCGATCATGTTGTGCTGTTCGTCGTTCTCATACTGACCGTAGCCCGGCTGAACGGTATCGGTCGTGGTGATCTTCGCACGCGGCGGAATCTCCTCAATGACCGTGCCGTTTGTGACGAACTTCCAGTAGATGCCGTAGCGCTGCTGATACTGCTGATAATGCGGCGTAAAGGTCAGCTTGGTATTGGTATCATTGAGCGTGAAACGCAGGGAATCTGCATCCTTCACGAGATGATCGTTAATCTCAGTCATGAACGAGGTCAGCGACTGTCCCTGCTTGCTCAGGGTAATCGTCTCGGAATTGACGACCTTGTCCTTCGGGATCGTGACCCACATACCCGTGGAGCCGGTCTCCATATTCGCTCTGCCAAGCTCTGCGCTCAGGACGATCGGGCCGTATTTGAAGCCGTAAACTGCCTTGTTGTCGGGCAGATTGTATGCCTTGACTTCCATCGGAATTCTGACCGAAACGGTATCGCCGCCGCTGAGTCCGTCCACTGCGGCATAGCCGTCCACGGTCTTGTAGCTGTATGCGGAGCCGTTCACGGAAACGCTCATATTGCCCGCTGCCCAGTCCGGAATGCGCAGGCGCAGATCCGTCGAGCCGCTGCCGGAGACCGTAAAGACTGCGGTATCCGATGCGGGGATCGAGCTTTCCTGTGTCAGCGTGATGCCCTTATCCGCCCAGCTGATCTCGGAGCTCTGATACATATTGACATAGATCGCGTCGCCGTCGTGCATATACAGCGTATCGCCGAGCTTGGAGAAGCTCTCCATGCCGCTGCCGGTGCAGCACCAGAATTTGTCGTACTCTGTGGAATAGCACTTGAAATAACCGGTCGCCATCGGCTGGAAATAGGTCGTCATACCGGTCTCCGGATTCTGCGAGGACAGGATCGAATTGTAATATGTGCCCTCATAGAAATCCATGTACTTCTTGTCGCCGGTGATCTTGTAAAGCTCGCGGGAGAGCTTCAGCATATTGTAGGAGTTGCAGGTCTCGCAGTTGCAGTTTGTACGCTCCTTGTCAAGGATATCGTCCATGCCGAAATGCTCCCACTCGGAGTTGCCGCCTGTGATGTAGGTGTGATGCGTCACGACCATATCCCAGAAGGCCTCTGCATACTGCAAATAGCGCGAAGCGTCAATGCGCTCGCCGTTGACAGTTTTGCCGTCCATGATCTGATAGCGCTTGAGTGCGCCGATGAATTTCGGAATCGTCGTATTGGCGTGCTTGCCGTTCAGCACATTTGCGCCGCCCTTGAGCACCGCCTCATGCAGATTCGTCTCATCGAAATAATGCGCGGCGACTGCGTGATTGTCCTTGCCGGTGATCGCGTAGAGCTGATAGAGACAGTCGTTCATGCCGCCGTATTCGATCGACAGAACGGTATTATGCGTCTGCTGGTTCCATGATGTGCAGCGGTTGTATGTCCAGTCACCGAGGCCGGAGGCGATATCCTTCGCGGTCTCCTTGCCGGTGAGATTATAGACATCCACAAGACCCTGAATGAGCTTGTGCATCGTGTACCACGGCACCCACGATTCATTGATGATATTGGTCTTGCCCTGCTGCACGAGGTCAAACTGGATCTCGACATTGTTCTGATCCTTCATCTGACCCGCCCAGAGGAAACCGGGCTTGCCCTTGGAATTTCTCTGGCATTCCTGCATTCCGGAGAGCAGCGCATCCAGAATACCGGAGAGCTTCTGACGCTGTTCACCGGTCAGATTCGGATTCTGATAGGCCATCGCGCAAGCCGAAAGGTAATGGCCGATCGTATGGCCGGCGATGAGCGTATTCTCCCAGCCGCCGTAGCGCTTTGCGCCGAAAGTATTCATCTTGGCATTCTCGCGGAAGCCGCAGAGCAGACGGTTCGTATCGAAGGAAAGCAGATAGCTGATCTCCTTCGAGAATGCATTTGTGCAGTAAGGATCCGTCATCGTGAGATCACTGAGACTGAAATCCTCGATCTTCATGTCAGCTGCTTTTGCAGTCTGAACGGTTTCCGGCAGGCGGACGCCGGCGCTGAGGGCGAGTGCGCAGGCAGCGGCCGCGGCTGCTGTTCTTTTCAGTATAGATTGTTTCATTTCTATCCCCCTGTAAACCCTTGCAGGTTTCCCTGCGAATCTGCACCGTCATCCGGTGCGCTTGTATCTGCCGCGCTGTATTTCTGCGGCAATGAATCCCCTGTGTTTGCTGATCGGTTCAGGCGTTCTCCTTTCAGCCTGTTTCGGTTCACCTCCCTGCTGCGAAATAGACAAAAGCATATTTGTCCGTACAACTATAATTATAGCATAATGTATAGGCTCCGTATAGTACAATCATACACTGAAACTGTTATTTTATATCACAATTCACACGCTGAAGCAGGTTTTCAACAGGAAACATATCAAATCCGGCCGTCTTCCGCATTTGTCAGCAGCAAGTTCTCATGCGCAATATTGTCATATATCCGGATAAGGATATGACAACTTGTTTGATATTCGCAAAAATTGAGCAGTCAAAATGCGCATGAAATACGCAGATCTGTCTGTATCCAGAAGGCCGGAAAGCACGCATACAGGCGAAAAATATGCAAAATATCGCTAACAATCTTCATAATATCTATTGCACTTTACGAAAAAATATGATATAATATACACATCAGTGCTGGGGACGGGATGTCCCTGACAGGAGGTTTCTATGAAACGATGGTTTCTGCGCCTGATTTCAGCAGCATTCGCTGCAAGTATCCTGAACATTTCCACCGCCGAAGCAGCGGCCTATAAAACCGGCGATGTCAGCCGGAACGGTGCGATCGACGAATTCGATGCCAGACTTTTGCAGATTGGATTATTACAGGGCTCATTTACGGATGCAGTCCCGCTTGTCTGCGTGGATCTCAATAACGACCGGATCATGAACGCCGCCGATCTCTCCCTGCTGAAGCAGACAGTTATGAAACAGGCGTCCGCATCCCCGCAGCCGCAGACGAAAAAGCTCATCTGGTCTGACGAATTCAGTCTCGATTCCGTCAGCACGACAAACTGGTCATTTGATACCGGAAACTGGATGTTTGATGATTACGGAAATTATATCACCGGCGGCTGGGGCAATGACGAGCAGCAGTATTATACACAGAACAATGCCGCCGTGCATGACGGGATCCTGACGATCACCGCAAAGCAGGAGCAATACAGCGATCCTGTGCAGGGTAGTTATTCCTATACCTCGGCGCGTCTCACGACAAAGGACAAGTTCTCGTTCTGCGGCGGACGTGTAGAGGTGCGGGCGCGGTGCGATCTCGGAAAATCCCTCTGGCCTGCGATCTGGATGCTGCCGGAAGACAGCGCTTACGGCGCATGGGCAGCGTCCGGCGAGATCGACATCATGGAGGCCAGAGGCAGCGATCCCTACAAGGTTTCCGGCAGCATTCATTTCGGCGATGCATGGCCGAATAACCGTTCACTCACGGAGGAATATACATACACAGACAATACAACGCTCTACGGCTGGCATACCTATGCGATCGAATGGCAGCGCGGTGAGATCCGCTGGTATGTCGATGATGAGCTTTACAGCACGCAGACGGATTGGTATTCCGTTGACCGCGACGCCCCTGCCCCGTTCGACCAGAATTTTTATCTGATCCTGAACCTCGCAGTCGGCGGAAATTTTGACGGTGTTGACGGAAAATACGCTGATCCTGCGACGTTCGCAGACGGCGAAAAGCATTTTGAGATCGACTATGTGCGCGTCTACGATATGGCTGACGGATTCAAGCCGACTGTCCTTAAATCAGCCCTCATGGATTCATATTTTAAAGGCTGTGATGCGAGTGTCAGAGATATCGGCAATAAAACGATCTGTCAGATTCGCAGCACCGGCTCTTACCCTTACGGTCTCATGGAGTTGATTTCCGGTCAGAGCGTGAAAGCAGGAGAAACGCATACCCTGATGTTTGATGCGGTTTCCTCTGTCAGCCGGCAAATCACCGTTACTGCCGAGGATTCCGAATATAAACGCTATCTCGATCAGACCATTGAGATCGGGACAGTACCGAAGCATTTCAGATTCAATGTAACAGTGCCGTCGGATATGACGCTCGATATCAAATTCCTGCTCGGCGATATCGGCGGCGCATCAAAGCTCGGAGAACATACCGTCACGCTCAGCAATGTCAAATGGACTTAGTATCAAGAACCGGTCTGTGTCGGCAGTGCCGACAGCCATTTCCCTACGGCATGGTTTCGCGGAGCGTATCAATTACGTCGCTGTTACGCCGGGCAGTGCCCGGTGCCGTTTCCCTCCGGCGCCGTTTCGCAGAGCGTATCAGATACGTCGCTGTTACGGCGCTGGCCGCGCCTATTTTACGGTCTGGCTTTCACCCTATTCTGCTCCCGTTCGCTTCCGGAGAACTTTAGAATCCGGCTCCGGCACTGCCGGCAGGCACTGCCCGCCCGATAAAAAAGAGAGCCTTGCGTTTTACGCAGGGCTCTTAACATCATATAAGCAAATAAAAAGGAGGGGTTGCGCAAAGTAACGCAGACGGAATGCTTACCGTCCGTAGATGATATCGCCGAGCATCAGATCACGCTCCAGCGATACCGCGGTGGTGTCCGCATTGATGCAGACCAGCTCAATGCCCATGATGCGGGCGAAATCGCGGACAACATCGTCCGTGATATTGTAGGAAAGCACAGTATGATGTGCGCCGCCGGCAATGATCCAGCACTTGAGTCCTTCAAGGAACGAGGGCTGCGGCCTCCACATGGTTCTTGCAACCGGCAGATTCGGCATGGTCTGGAACGGCTTTTCACAGGTGACATCCTGCGCGATCAGGCGAAGGCGTCCGCCTGCGTCGATCAGCGAGAGTGCCTTTGCCGTGCCGGCTCTGCCCTCGAATACCAGTCGGGCAGGCGGTTCCTTGCCGCCGATGCCGAGCTTGTGGACTTCAATGCGCGGGCGGTCTGCTGCGATCGACGGGCAGACCTCCAGCATATGGGAGCCGAGAATCAGCTCATGCTTGTAATCGTAGGTGTAATCCTCCATGAACGAGGTCTGGCCGTCCGGATACATCGCTTTGATGATCGCGGTCATGGCGGCGGTCTTCCAGTCGCCCTCGGCACCGAAGCCGTAGCCCTTGGACATCAGATGCTGCGACGCCAGACCGGGGAGCTGCTTCATGCCGTACAGATCCTGGAATGTATTGGAGAACGCTTTTGCGCCTTCGCGGACGAGGATACGCTCGATCGCGATCTCCTCGCGTGCCTGATAGCGAACGGAATCCATATCGTCCGTTGCGATCGTGTAAAGCGATTCGTATTCCTTGACGAGCGTGTCAATCTCCGCCTCGGTCACCTTGTCCATTTCCTTGACCAGATCGCCGACGGCCCATGTGTTGACCTGCCAGCCCATGACGATCTGTGTTTCAACCTTATCGCCCTCGGTGACTGCGACCTCACGCATATTGTCGCCGAAGCGTACAACCTTCAGACTCTTGCTAAACAGTGCGCCGACTGCGGCACGCTGCCAGTCTGCGATCTGTGCCTGCACCGCCGGATCCTTCCAGTATCCCGCAACAACTGTCCGCGGCATCCGCATTCTGGCGCCGATGAAGCCATGCTCACGGTCGCCGTGCGCAGACTGATGCAGATTCATATAATCCATGTCGATTGCTTCATTCGGAATGGTTTCATTATACTGCGTATGGAAATGCAGCCACGGCTTTTGCAGCATTGCAAGGCCGTTGATCCACATTTTCGACGGCGAGAATGTATGGCAGAATGTGATAATGCCGGCGCATTCGTCATCGTAGTTCGCTTCACGGACAATTTGCGTAATCTCCGCATTCGTTTTTGCGGTCAGCTTATACTCGACCGGAAACGGCAGCTTTAATCCGGCAACGATCTCCTTTGAATCCGCCTCGACCTGACGGATCGTGTCCTCACCGTAAAGAAACTGTGAGCCGGTAACAAACCAGAATTTCATCATGTAACCTCCTGCGTTATGATTCGGCGGCTGCGCGTTCGGCGGAAAGTCCGCTGCGGTAGTCTGCCATATATGTCTTCAGCCCCTCGGTATCTGTCCGGCGCGGCGATTCGCTGATGCCGCTTCTTCCGGCAAATACGCGGTTATTCAGATAGTCTGCAAATGATTCGCCGGCATTGCTGCGCCCCATATAGGCCGCCAGCAGCGCTATGCCCCATGCACCGCCCTCGCCCGCGGATTCCATCAGCGTCACATCGGTGCCGAGCATCGCCGCGAGGATCGGCTGCGTTGCGACCGGCGTTTTGAACAGGCCGCCGTGCGCATAGATCTTTTCAAGCGCGACCTGCTCTGCATCGCGCAGAATATCCATTCCGATCTTGAGCGTCGCCATGCAGGAATACACAAGGCTGCGCATCAGATTTTCAATCGTGAACGGCGAATCCGGTCTGCGCATCAGCAGCGGCCTGCCGGATGTCAGCTCCGTGATCTGTTCGCCTGCATAATAGTTGTACGAAATGATGCCGCCGCAGTCAGGATCACCCTGCGCCGCGAGATCATAGAGCAGATCGTAAAGCCTGCCCTTCGGCATATCCGCGCCCGCTTTTTTGAGCAGTCCGCCGAACATCGCCACCCATGCATCAAGATCGGAGGAGCAGTTATTGCAGTGAACCATTGCGACCGGATCGCCCGACGGCGTTGTTACAATGTCAATTTCGCGGTATACATTTTTCAGACTCTGCTCCAGCACGATCATCGCAAAGATCGAGGTGCCGGCGGAGACATTGCCGGTGCGCGGCGTGACGCTGTTTGTCGCGGCCATACCGGTCTGCGCATCGCCCTCCGGCGGACAGAACAGTATGCCTGCTTCAAATGTGCCGGTCGGATCGAGCAGCTTTGCGCCCTCCGCCGTCAGCGTTCCGGCAGACTGCCCGACCGGAACGATCTCCGGCATGATATCCGTCAGCTTCTGCGAAAAAGCAGTACCTTTTGTCAATGTGCCGAAGGTCTCACACATCGCCGCATCATAGCTGCCGGTTTTCGGGTCGATCGGGAAAATGCCGGATGCATCGCCGATGCCGATGACCTTTCTGCCAGTCAGCAGATAATGCACATAGCCTGCGAGCGTCGTCATGAATGCGATCTCGCTGACGTGTTCCTCTTTGTTGAGGATCGCCTGATAGAGATGCGCAATGCTCCACCGCTGCGGGATATTGAAATGAAACGCTTCAGTCAGCGAATCTGCGGCCTGTCCGGTCATGGTATTCCGCCATGTCCGGAACGGAACGAGCAGCCGATCCTGCGCATCAAATACGAGATATCCGTGCATCATCGCGGAAATGCCGATGCCCGCTGTTTTTGTCAGAGCCGTACCGTACTGCTGCATTGTTTTCTGCATCAGATCGGCAAAGCAGCTTTGCAGGCCCGCACGGACTGCATCCAGCGAATAAGTCCAGATGCCGTTGTCGAGCTGATTCTCCCAGTCATGCGTTCCGGCTGCCAGCGGCGAATGATCGCTGCCGATCAGCACCGCCTTGATGCGCGTCGAGCCGAACTCGATGCCGATATAGGTTTTGCCCTCGCGGATCTCCTGTGCCGCGTTCATACGATCACCCCTTTTTGTTGCCCTGCGCAGCGGAAAGATTTGCTTTTCTGCGGCTTGAAATGATGATGCTCTGGACGATCAGGAATACACAGAGCATTGCCGCGATCGTAATGCCGGTCCACCACGCCTGATCGAGACCGACCGAGGAAACGATATTCTGGATCAGCGCCAACGACAGCACACCGAACAGCGTTCCGATCAGATTTCCGACACCGCCGGTCAGCATCGTGCCGCCGATGATCGAGGATGCAATCGCGTTCATCTCTGCGCCGGAGGCATGAGACGGCGAGCCAGAGCCGATATGCATGAAGTAGATGAAGCCGCCGATGCCTGCGAGCAGACCGCAGATCAGATGCGAGAGGAATATCGTCCGGCGGGTGTTGATGCCGAGCATCAGTGCGCTCTGGCGGTTGCCGCCGACTGCATAAAAGCAGCGTCCGGTCTTTGTCCATTTCAGCATACAGAACATGACCGCAACGATCACCAGTGCAACGACGACACCGATCTCGATATATGCATTGATGTAATCACCGGCCTTATTGACCGAGCCGAGGAACGGGATCGAAATGCGCGTATCCTTGAGCTTCATGAATGCTGCATCCGTCATGTTGATCGGATTCGTATGGACAATCGTTGTCATGCCGCGGGCAAAGAACATTCCGGCGAGCGTGACGATGAACGGCTGGATCTCCAGATATGCGACCAGAAATCCTTGCACAAGTCCGAATGCAAGGCCGATGCCGACTGCGATCAGCATTGCCGTAACGACCGAGCCGCCGCGTTCTTCGATATGAACTGCGCAGCACATTGCGACCAGTGCCGTCACGCCGCCGACGGAAATATCAATGCCGCCGGTGATCATGACAAGGCTCATGCCGCAGGAAAGAATGATGAGCGCCGCATTGTTGTTCAGGATATTGAAAAAGGTCTGCGGTTTCAGAAATCCCTTTTGCAGAAAGATGATTGCAAAGAGATACATCAGGATGAATACAATAATTGTGATTGCGGTCAGCAGATTGGAATCTGTCATTCTGCTGATCCGTCCGCGCAGCGAGGTGCGCGGTGCTGTCGTACTTGCCATCTTCATCCCTCCCGTTCAGACTTTTGCCCCGGCAGAACCCGAGGGACGGAGCTTCCTGAACAGCGCGCTCAGCTTTTCTCTGACGATCGGTGCGCTGAGGACGACCAGAACGATGACAACGACGGCCTTGTATGCCGCGAGCGCATCGGACTGCACATCGAATTTGTAAAGCGTTGTCGTCAGGAACTGAATGACATATGCGCCGAGGATCGAGCCTGCCATGTTGAATTTACCGCCGCTCAGCGCGTTGCCGCCGAGCGCGACTGCAAGGATCGCATCCATTTCGATATCCTTCGCAATAACGGAATAATTGATCGTCGAAAGGCGGCTGACCTTGATGAAGCCCGCAACTGCCACGCAGAGTCCGAGCAGGACATAGGTCATCAGCTTGATCAGCTCCGGATTCAGACCGTTCAGGCGCGAGGTCTTTTCGTTGATGCCGACGGACTGCACATACAATCCGAGATTCGTGAATTTCAGCACCGCCCATGTTATGATGTAGACGATCACCGCGATAAAGAACGGCGTCGGGATCGGGATGCCGGGCAGATAGCCGCCGAAATATGCGAATGTCTCGTCGCTGACGATCGGCAGCTCGTTATTGTTGATCCACATGGCAATCGAGCGGCCGGCCGTAAAGAGAATCAGCGTTGCAACCATTGGCTGTATCTTGAAAAATGCGACCAGCGAACCGTTGAATGCGCCGAATATCATCGCGGCGACGCAGCTTACGAGAAATGCAACAATGATCGGCGCCTGCAAGGTCTCCGGACGGGAATTCGTACCGCAAAGCACACGCAGCACAACGCTTCCGCTGATCGCGATTGCCGCGCCCACGGAAATATCCTGTCCGCCGGAGGCAGCCGTCACGAGCGTCATGCCGATCGCGAGAATCGCAAGCTCGGAGCCGTAGTCAAGGATCGAGATCAGGTTGCCGGAAAGCACCGGATTGCCCGCGCTGTTCGTGCCGAGTGTCACCTTGAAAAAGGACGGATCTGCGATCAGATTGAAGATTGCAAGCAGAATCAGTGCAGCGATCGGAATGACGATCTGATGCTGCATGATGCCGGCCAGAAAGCCTTTTTTCTGTGTCATTCCGTTTCACCTCCTGCAATCGTCTGCATGATCGTATTCTGTGTGAGCTGGTCGCCTGTCAGCTCGCCGACCTGCTTTCTGTCGCGCATGACCAGCAGCCGCGAACAGGTTCGCAGCATCTCATCCGTTTCCGATGAGATGAATGTCACGCTCATGCCCTCGCCTGCCAGCTTCAGCACAAGCTTCTGGATCTCGATTTTCGTGCCGATGTCGATGCCTCTTGTCGGCTCGTCGAGGATCAGATATTTCGGATGCGTCAGCAGCCAGCGGCCGAGAATGACCTTCTGCTGATTGCCGCCCGAAAGCGATTTGATTGGCGTATTGACCGATGCGGTCTTGATATCGAGCAGCTTGATATATTCCTCGGCAAACTGCGTTGCCTTTGCCTTTGAAAACGGTTTGAAAAATCCGGTGATGACCTGCAATGCCAGAATGATATTATCGCGCGCGGAGAGGTCGCCGATGATGCCGTCGCGCTTTCTGTCCTCTGCGAGATAGGCAATGCCGTGCTTCATCGCGTCGATCGGCTTCGTAATCTTCACGGGCTTGCCGTCCATTCTGACGCTGCCGCCCGTCACTCTGTCCGCACCGAAGATCGCACGCACTGATTCGCTGCGGCCGGAGCCGAGCAGTCCGGTAAAGCCGTTGACCTCGCCGCGGCGGATGTAGAAATCAAACGGCTGGATGCCCTCAGTGCTGCAAAGCCCCTTGACCTCATAAACCGGTGTCTGATCCTTGCCGGCATAGACCGGAATATCATTTTTGATATCGGCCATATCGTCCAGCTCCTTGCCGAGCATCTTCGAGACGAGCTGCACTCTCGGCAGATCCGCGATCGCGTATTCGCCGACGAGCTTGCCGTCGCGCAGCACCGTGATCCGATCGCAGACCTCGTAAACCTGATCGAGAAAATGCGTGACGAAAATGATGCCGACGCCGCGCGCCTTGAGATCGCGCATCATGCCGAACAGCTTTTCAACCTCGGATTCATCGAGTGAGGAGGTCGGCTCGTCAAGGATCAGGACGCGGCAGTCCATATCGACAGCGCGTGCGATCGCGACCATCTGCTGCACCGCGATCGAGCAGCTTGCAAGCTGTTGCGTCGGCTTGACTGCAATGCCGAGCGAATCCAGCAGCGCACCGGCCTTGCGGTTCATCTCCCGCCAGCTGACGGTTTTCCCCTTGCCGCGTCCGATGTAGATATTCTCCGCAACGGACAGATTCGGGCAGAGCGAGATTTCCTGATAAACCGTGCTGATGCCTGCCCGCTGCGCTTCCTGCGGCGAGTGGATCTGCACAGTCTTGTTTTCGATCATAATGTCGCCGGCATCCTTTGTATATACGCCGGTCAGAACCTTGATGAGCGTCGATTTTCCGGCGCCGTTTTCCCCCATGAGTGCGTGGATTTCACCTTTGCGGAGCTGAAAGCTGACATCCTGCAGCGCTTTCACACCGGGGAATGATTTATAGATCCCGCGCATCTGCAATACGGTCTGATCGCTCATTTCCCATCTCTCCTTTGCATGATTTTTCTTCCTGTTTCCCTGTGAATTTGGGTAACATAAAAATATCTGTTTATATTTTGAGCGCGGAAGACATACAGTTTCTATATGCCGTCCGCGCCCTTCTTTTTTAATATTTCCCCCTAAGTGGTGCCGATCTTGCTTTTTCTTTGCAGCTGTCAGATGCCGTACTTGTCAACATCCTCCTGCGTGATTGTCGATGCATCAAAGCCCTTTTCGTCCATGATGATCGTCTTCTCGGAGAGCGTCTCGCCCTTTTCGAGCTTGTCGATGATGTCCTTGATGTAAGAGGACTGGAACGGATTGCACTGGCCGTCATAATTCCAGTTCTGCTTCAGCAGCTCTTCGAGCGCCCACTTGTTGCAGTCAAAGCCCATGACGACAACATCCTTGCCGACACCGTGTGCGATGTTTGCCTTGTCGAGTGCTGCGACAGCGCCCTTTGCCATGTCGTCATTTTCCGCATAGATGACATTGAAGCTCTTGCCGGAGTCGATCGCGGTCTGTACGATCTGCTGTGCCTTTTCAGCGTTCCACTCAGCGGTCTGCTGGGAAACGATCGTCCAGCCAAGCTCTGCGGCTGTATCGTCAAGCGCTTTGGAGCGACCCTTCTGTGCTGCGGATCCCATGACACCCTGAAGATGAATGACCTCATACTTGTCGAGGTTCTGAGATTTCAGCCACTCAACAGCCGTCGCGCCCTCTTTTACCATATCGGAAACGATGGATGCCTCATAGAGGCTCGGGTCAGCGTCGATCGTGCGGTCAAACAGGATAACCTTGACACCGGCATCCTTCGCATCCTTCAGAACGGTATCCCAGCCTGCGGTATCAGCAGCGGAGAGGAGGAGGTAATCGACCTCATCCTGGATGTACTTCTGTGCATACTGGATCTGCTCGTCATTCTTCAGGCTGTAGGAGAACTGTGCATCATAGCCGTTTTCCTCCGTGAAGGTGTTCTTCAGATCGTTGACATTCGCAGTACGGTAGCCGGACTCGTTCGGATCATTGTTGATGATGCCGACCTTGATCAGCTTCTTGTCAGAAGCGCCGCCCTCGTCCTTGCTTTCCGCCTTGCTCTCTGCCGTGCTGCCGGCATCTGCGGAGCCGCCCGTGCTGCTTGTGCCGCCGCAGGCTGTCATGCCCGCGCACATCATCGCAGCTGCGAGGATCATCGAAAGAATTCTTCTTGTTTTCTTCATGGTTTTCACTCCTTGTCATTCAGGCTTTGTTCCCTCTCTTCAGAGAACTGTTTCGTGAACTTGTATTTACATTATACACAACTCATTCGTACAATTATACCAAGATATTTAATAGATATGTGGATTATTTTACGATGTATGGGTTTTGTACGGTTAGGTTGTGCATACAACGACCGGTCATATCCGGTTTGCCGCGCTCTGAAATTCGCGGGGTGTCTGCCCTGTATGCTTCTTGAATATCTGGCTAAAATACCGGTAATCGCGGAAGCCGACCTCATAGGAGACCTCGCAGATCAGCTTGGAGGTGCAGCAGAGCAGATCCTTTGCGTGCTGAATGCGCACGGATGTCAGATATTCCGAGAAATTCTGCCCTGTTTCGCGCTTAAACACAGCGCTCAGATACGGCGCACTCAGGCCGACTGCATCCGCTGCGGTGCGCAGCGTCAGCTCCTCATCGCGGTAGTGCCGGTCGATATACTCCCGCGCCTTCTGTACGGCATCATTGCCGCTGCTGACTGCGGTCTCCGCACGCCAGCGGATGCACTGTTCGATCATCCGGTGCAGAAACGAAGTTGTACCGTCAAGTGTCTGCATCTGTGCGGATATCTCGTCAATACTGCCGAATTCCGCAATGAATCTGCTGTCGGAAACACCGATGCTCTGCGAAAAATTCCGCGCCGCAATGTAAATGTCCATGCAGACATAGAGCCGGAGCATCAGGGATCTCAGCGAATGAAATCCGGATTCCCGCAGCAGCCCGCTGAATTGCTCGCGGCAGCTGTTCAGGTCGCCGCTTTGCAGCAGATGTACAATCTGTTCGGAGCGGATCGGCCGGAAATCACAGCATTCATCCGTTTGCACCATTGCTCATTCCTCCGAAGATTCCGGTCTCAACACTTTGGCTTTCGGGACTGTTCAAAACGCGGACAGAGTCGCGCACGACAAGATCCGGAATGAAGATTTTGTCTTCCTGTCTGCCGTAATTGGAGTTCATCTGTTCGATCAGCATTCTGGCCGCTGTCTCACCGAGCACCTGATGCGGATGCCGCACCGTTGTCAGCGGAACCTCACAGATCGAGGAATATTTGGAATCATCAATGCCGACGATCGAGATATCCTCCGGCACTCGGATTCCCTGCTGCCGGCAGAACCGCAGCAGATTGACCGCCATCTTATCATTATAGCAGACAACTGCCGTGGACTGGTGCAGCATTTCCATGATCTTGAGCTGCGCATAGAGGAAGATCGCATTGCGCTCCGCCGTCGCAAACCAGATCACGTCTTTTTCCGCGGTGTTGACATTATGCTCAAGGCAGCTCTTCATGAATCCGCTGTAGCGCTTGTGTCCCTGAATATCGTCGAGCGCAAACATACCGAAAATCCGCTTATGTCCGCACTCGAAAAGGTGATCCGTCACGATCTTTCCGGCGGCTTCATCGTCCATTGCGACGAGCGGGTAATCCGTCCACGGATACTTTGCATTGAAGAACACGAGCGGGATCCGGTTGTTACGGATTTCCTGATACAGCGACATATTCGGATTCGGCAGCGCGCTCTTGGACGGCTCAACGATCAGTCCCTGCACGCCGTTCGCGATCAGCGATTTCAGCGCTCTTGCTTCCTCGGAGACCTGATTATGCGTGATCGTCAGCTGCATCCCGATGTTGGAATCGTTCAGCACGGATTCGATGCCGGTCACGATCTGCGGGAAGATATAATCGCTGAAATAGGTCGAGATCACACCGATCCGGAGATCCTGTCCCTGCGGTTTCACGATCCCGTCCTTGACAAATGTTCCGCTGCCGCGCATACGGCTGATGACATTTTCGTTCTCCAGACAGTTCAGCGCCTGACGGACGGTCTGACGGCTGACACCGTGGATCTCGCAAAGCTCCTTTTCGGATAAAAAGCGGTCATTCGGCTGCAAATGCTTCGATGCAATATACTCCTTTGCCCATTTTACGATCGATAGATATTTATATTCCTCCATAACCGGCCTCCTTTCAGCCTTTCACGAACATCTGATATACATATTATAGCACAGGGATATTGAATTGTAAAGACATATTTTATGCTGTCAGGTCAAATTTGTATACTGTCACAAGAATCGACTCCGAATTTTATGAATATCAACTAATAATAATCGGCAATTATGTAAAGTTGTACCATTTTCTCTGCCCGCAAATATGATAACAACTCCGTGAAATGTATGGATAACAAAAGCAGATGCCTCACGCGGAAGCATCTGCCTGTCTATGTATCAATTTGTTTTATTTTGCGCCGTACTGCTGAAGCAGCTTTGCGAGCTCCGGCTTTCCGATCCGGATCGCTTTCTGCACCAGTGATTCGGTCACCTCCGGATCATCGTAATTGCCCTTGAAGAACGAATACGAATCCGAGTTCGGATCGGCACCTCCCTCCAGCAGCTTTTTGACTGCCTCCTTGTCGAGATGCTCGATCGCATAGGTGAGACTCTGCTCCGGCGCATACTTTCCGGTCAGATACGCGCCGCACTTTTTGACCGTCATCCACGCGGACGGGAACATGACGGAAACCGCAATGCAGACCAGAACAATCTTGACAACGGTCTTGCGGATCTTGCGGAGCGCGAGAAAAACGACAACGACCGCCGCAATGACCAGCACGAAAAACGGTATGCCGGATAGCAGCTCGGTAACATAATCCTTCATATTCGGTCAATCCTCCGTCTGACGCTTGCGCTTGCGGTACTCGGTCGGTGTGATGCCGACGATCTTCTTGAACTGATGCATGAAATGCACATAATTGCTGTAGCCGCTCTGGTCTGCGATATAGGCGATGCTGTAATCCGTACTGGACAGCAGGCGCTTGGACAGCTCAATGCGGCTGTTGATGACATCCTGTGTGAAGCTGATGCCGAAGCAGCGTGTATAGAGCTTCTGGAAATAGCCGCGGCTGAGGATCAGATCTCTGCACATCGAATCAATGCTCCAGTCCTCCTGCGGATTGCTGTAAATACGCTCGCGCAGATCGACAAATTCGCGGTAATACGGCGAGGACTTTTCATTCTGCTTCGAGGCGCGGCTCTCCTCGATCTTTGCGGCAACGACCGCGATGATCTCCTCCAGCGTCATGCCGGCGCTGATATAATCGCAGAAATAGCCGAAGCTCGCGGTGATCTTATAGGGCTTCAGCGAGCTCTGGTTGTAATGCTCCAGATAGCCGGAGATCGCGTACACAAGCCGCTGACACGCATCCTCCTCATAATCCTGATAGCCGATGATCGCGAATTCCGCATCCTCGATGCGCGCACAGCGTTCATAGGTCGTGCAGCTGTTGTTCATCGCATTCGCAAGAACGGTCACGGCGCTGTCGCCTTCCGAATGGCCGTAAGTCTCATTGATCTGCCGGAGCGAATCGAAGCTCGCGTAGAGCAGCAGAAATCTGCGGTGTTCATTCTTTGCGGCCTCAAAGCATTCGCGGGAGAATTTGCGGTAGCCCTCGTAATTGTAAAGGCCGGTCAGCGCATCACGGATCGACGAAAGATAGATGCGGTTATTGAAGCGCTTGAGATAGGTCTGCATCCGGACAAATTCCAGCGCCGTATTCACAATCGTCAGCCATTCGCAGTACAGCGGATCATATGTATCGAGCCGGTCGCCGAAGCTCAGCGCTGCAATGCCGAAGAAACGGTCATTGTGATGCAGCGGTGAGAAGAAGAAGACTGCCGGCTTTTCGCGCTCCTCAAACAGACGCGGGAGCATTTTGACCGTCGGGAAGGGCTTTGTCACTACGCAGCCGCTCGGCTCGTCAAAGAGCTTCAGCAGCATATGCTTCGGGAATCCCTCTCTGCGGTATTCGGCGGGATTTTCCAGCGCGCCGCCGCCCTCCCAGTCCTCACAGAGACAGATGAAGAATTCCTTGCAGTCCCGGATCAGATAGACATGACGGCGGATCGCCTCCATGCAGTCATCCAGCGTCTGACAGCTGGTCAGATTGCTGCTCATATTGCTCGTCCGGAACATCGTGCGGAACGCATCCTGCTTTTCTTCGACCTGGATCTGATGCCGGAGATATTCCACATCCACGCCGCAGGAACAGCTGTCGCCGGTGATGCATTCGATCCGCTCGGTCTGCGTCAGCGCACAGGTCTCCCCTGTCATCATCTGATAGAGCTTCGCAACGCCCATTGCGCCCAATCGGAAATTCCGCCGCACATAGCTTGTCAGCGGGATCATGCAGCGCGTTTCGGTCAGCGACGCATCATATCCGGCGATCATGATATCCTCCGGAATGCGGATGCCGTTGCCGATGAGTCCGTGACAAAGCGCCATTGCCATCGGGTCATTTCCGCAGACAACGCCCTGCGGCAGACGCCGTTTCTTTTCGAGGAATTCCGAGGCAAGCTTCTTGCCGGAATCATGCCAGTAGTCGCCGTAGATGACCATGTCCTCGGAGAAGGGCAGATTCGTAGCTTCGAGGGCATCGCGGAAGCCGAGTGCGCGCTGCTCCGCAGTATAATGCCCCTTGAATCCGGTCAGGCAGAGCAGATCCGTCATGCCGTGAACCTTTATCATATGCTCTGTGATCGCCGCAAAGCCGTTGCGGTCATCCATCATCAGATACGGGAACGGACTGGTATTGTCGTCCAGCACAAGCACCGGAATTTTCTGTTCCAGCAGAATGCTGTCAAGCTCCCGCCGCTGCTCCTTACTGTGGATCGAATCACGCAGATAGAGGATGCCGTCGAAGGACGGGAAGTGCATATAGTTGAACAGATTGAATTCCGCTCTCTGATGCGGCGTCATCTCTGTAATGTTGGATATACACGAAAATACTGCGATGTCCATATTCAGGTCAAAGCCCTGCGCCGAGATGCCCTTGAGCAGTCTGCGCTGCATGAGCTGTTCTGTCTCGCACACGATCACACCGATCAGCAGTCGTTTTTTCATATGCATCCCCTCCTGTTCCGAATATTACAATCCAACATTAGTATAGCACAAAAAGTCAGTTATGTCAATAGGATCGCAGGATATTCGCAAAAATCGCATCCCGATTGCGCAGTTATCAAGTGTATAAAAAGTCATCTGACTGCCGGAACATGACGGAAAGCACGATTCTGAGCCAAAAGCATCATGCTGTCCGATTGTATACCGGAATTGACAATCTGCCGCAAACTTGTTATAATAATGTTATAAAAGCGCAGTCACGGCCGGAACCGGAGGGCTGCATCCGCAGGAGATCCTGTTCCGGAACTTGCCGCAGCTTTTTTTCGGAGATACCCCGCTTTCCGGAAATCTCCTGCGTAGACTGAATGTAAAGGAGGACTGATGTGCATGAGTCCTGATGTGCAGCAGCTCATTTCCCGTGTCACAGACGCAAAAACTGACAACGATGCCGCGGACGCCCTGATTGCTGATTATATGCCCTTCATCCGCTCGGAGACTGCGAAATATCTGAAACGGCAGCCCGAACCGGAGGACGATGAGCTCAGCATCGCAATGTTCGCATTTTACGAAGCAATACAAAGCTATTCAAGGCTCAGGGGAGCATTTCTGAAATATGCGGCATTGCAGATCAGAAGCCGCCTGATCGACTATTACCGCCGCGAGAAAAAGAACCGCGGTCAGATCTCGCTGAATACCGCAGCCGATGACGATCAGACAGAGCTGCTGGATACCGTTGCAGATCCGCATGATGAATACAGCGAAAACGAAGTGCGGGAGGCGACCAGAGAGGAGATCCGCGAGCTTTCTGCGCAGATGACCGAATTCGGCGTATCTATGACAGATATCGCAGAAAATGCGCCGAAGCAGGGACGCACGCTTGCCATCTGTCAGAAGGCGGTCAGCTATGCAAGAAATCATCCGGATGTACTGGAGGACTTTCTGCGCACGAAGCGCGTTCCGCTGCAAAGGCTGGCGGACGGCGCGGATGTGGCGCGGAAACAGCTCGAACGCCACAGAAAATATCTCGTTGCCGTTCTGCTGATCTGCACGAACGGCTATGAGATCCTTCGCGGACATATCATGCAGGTTTTGAAAGGAGGCGCTGACGCATGAAATATTTGGTTATGGAATGCCATCCGGCTTATGCCGTTCTCATGGATGAGGAATCGCGCTTTGTGCGCGCTGCAAATCTGCGGTATACCGTCGGCCAGACGGTGACGGATCCCGTCCTCATGGATGAGCCAATCCAAAAGCGGGGCATCACACAGCATAAGACCCTGCGCATTGCAGCGGCGGCGGCGGCCTGCCTGCTGATTCTCAGCGGCGTCGGATTCGGAATGTTCCGCATGAACCGGATCCAGCTCACCGAGGACACGCAATCTGTTGTCATTCTCGTTGAGCGCACAAGATATGAAATGAAGCTCAACAGCAGCGGCGAGGTCATTTCCGTGCAGAGTGACGATGCCGACGGAAGCAGCGATCTGAGCAGCTATGACGGTCAGCACATCACACTCTCTGCGATGATGCACGACATTCTTGAGCGTTCGGTCAATGACGGAAAGATCAGCGATGCTTCACCGGTTCAGGTCTATGTGCCGTCTGACAATAAGGAACTGTATACCGATTATAAAACGCAGATCGAGAATGAAGCCGCAAAGCTCAGTGTGAAAACAGAGATCAAGGGACTTGTTGCGCCGGAGAATCCTCCGGCACCGGCCGCGCCTGATCCCGCAAAGGATGCAGCATCGCATCCCGATGCACCTGCGCCTGCGCCCGCTCCCGCACAGGAGAATACACCGCAGCCGAATTCGCCGAAAGAGCCTGCGCATCATGAACCGGAAGCAGGCAAACCTGCACCGCCCGCGTCGGATGCAAATAAACCGGAGCCGCCGGCTCCCAAAGCGGACAAGCCGGAATCCCCGGCTCCCGAAACACCGCCCGCAGAAGCAGAGCATCCGCACGGCCCCGGCCATGAAGCCGAAACACCGCATCCGCATAAGGAAGCGCCGAAGCCGGATGCAGAAATCCCGAAGCCCGATGTCCGGCCGCAGCACAAGCCGGATGCCGCAGCGCTCCCGGCAGAAGCTGAAAAGACCGCACAGCAGAATCAGCCGAATGCAGCGCCCCTCCCCGCCGCACACCCGCTTCCGGCATAATACATATTTATAAAGATAGAACCGCTGCACAGAGAAAAATCTGTGCAGCGGTTTTTTCAGCAGAATCGCGAAAAATCATACATCACAAAAAAATATCAAAAAAAATTTCCGGAATACCCCACTTTTTTCTTCCCGATGCCGTAACCTATGAACAGAAACCGATAATCAGGTTTCCGCTCAGAAAAAAGGGCGATGAAAAATCTATCATGTGAAGGAGTTTGAAAGTTATGAACACCAGTAAGAAGATCGTATCCGCAGTTGCCGCACTGACCATGCTCGCATCCGTCTCCGGCCTGACCGTTTTCGCAGGAAACGCGCTTGCCAAGGAGCCGAAGCAGCCGGAAATCGTCGAGGAGCAGCCGGAGGAGGCTGCTGCCAAGGAAACCGAAGCTGCTGAGGAAGCTGAGGCTGAGGAGACCGAGGAAGCTGCTGAAGAAGAAGCAGCCGAGGCAGAGACCGAGGAGACCGTTGAGGAAGCACCGGCTGAGGAAGCTGATGCAGAGGCTGAGGCAGTGATCGAAGAGGTCGCTGAGGAGGCACCGGAGGTCATCGCTGAGACACTGGAGGACATCAAGCCGGCAAAGCCGATCGACAAGAAGGCGATCCTCGAAAAGATCGACGAGGTTTTCGATGCTGAGAAGCAGGATTTCAAGGACGATCAGGCAAAAGCCGACTGGTTCGCATTCTGCGAGGAGCTGAAGGCTGCTGAGCCGAAGAAGCCGGCAGAGCCGAAGAAGGACAAGGAAAAGCCCGCTCCGATCGAGAAGGAAGCGCCGGCAGATGAAGCTGAGAAGCCTGAAAAGCCGGAAAAGCCGGCACCGATCGAGAAGGAAGCTCCGGCTGCTCCGGAAAAGATCGAAAAGCCTGCACCTGTCGAGAAGGAAGCTCCCGCTGCTCCGGAGAAGCCGGAAAAGCCCGCTCCGATCGAGAAGGAAGCTCCTGCTGCACCTGCAAAGGACGATCTGAAGCCGCAGCCGCCTGTTCCGCCTGTTGCCGGTCCGGCTGCACATCATCACGAAGCTCCGAAGCCGGTCGCTGAGGAGACCGCTGAGGTCGCCGCTGACGAAGCAAGCGCGGAGTAATCCGTTTTTCTGATATTCCCCTACCCTACTACTTCGATTTTCCTGTTTCCCATTTTAATTGGAAATCCCGCTGTATGCAAGGACACATACAGCGGGACATTTTTTGTATTGACTTTTGCGCCGGAATGCAGTATGATGAGAATGCAAATCAAAATGAAAGAGGTATTGATTATGATTCTCGGACTTCATCATGTATCCATGAAAACGCAGAACGATACAGAATATGCCGCAGTTCTGGCGTTTTACAGAGACCTGCTGCATCTTCCTGTTCTCATGGAAAGCGCTGCCTGCACACTGCTGGATACCGGCAGCGGACTCGTCGAAATCTTCCGGAACGGCACATCTGCAATGCCGCAGGGCGTCATCCGGCATTTTGCGCTCCGCGTCGATGATACCGATGCGATGATCGAAACCGTGCGCGCAGCCGGTTACCGGATTCACATGGAGCCGAAGGATGTACAGGTCGGCGGAAATCCGGCTTTTCCGGCGCGTGTCGGATTCTGCATCGGACCGCTCGGCGAACAGGTCGAATTCTTCTGTCAGAAATGGTGATGCTTACTGCATCGCAGCCTTGATCGCCGCAAGCAGCTCATCGTATGTCTCGAATGCGGGATACTGCGGATAATCCTTCTTGATCTGCTCGGT
>DGSY01000063.1:11935-13644 GCA_002394125.1 Ruminococcus sp. UBA4350 | reverse complement strand
ATCATGCCGAGGTCATTGAAGCTGTCGCCGCTCGCGATCGTATCAAAGCCGATCGACTGGAGCGCCTTGACCGTTGTCAGCTTGGACTTCTCGCAGCGCATCTTGTAGCCGGTGATCGTGCCGTCCTCCGCGACTTCAAGTGAGTTGCAGAAAATGGTCGGCCAGCCGAGCTTTTCCATCAGCGGCGATGCGAACTGCGCAAAGGTATCACTGATGATGATGACCTGACAAATCGAACGAAGCTCATCGAGGAACGCCTTTGCGCCCTCCATCGGCTCGATCTTTTTGATCGTCTCCTGAATCTCATTCAGGCCGAGGCCGTGCTCTTTGAGGATCGCCAGACGGTACTTCATCAGCTTATCGTAATCCGGCTCGTCGCGGGTGGTCTTCCGCAGCTCCGGGATTCCGCTCGCCTCCGCGAATGCAATCCAGATCTCCGGTACCAGTACGCCTTCCAGATCAAGACAGGTAATATACATAACACATTTCTCCTTTTTACAAACATTCAGTACATGAACTGATACCGATATTATAACATATTTTGCGGAAAAGTGCAATGGATATAGAAAAATAATATGAACTGTTTCGCAGCCTGACCGCAAACCGGAGGCCGGCACAGCCGGCTAAAACAGTGTCATCTGCTCAAACTGCTCCGGCATCGCTTCGAGATATGCAAATATCTCATCCGGCTCGCACATCATCCCGTACTGCCCGCAGATACCGCGGAACAGATGCATCAGTTCCCGCTCACGCGGACTCGGCAGCAAATAAGCATTGCCGTAGCTGCGGATATACTGCTCCTTTAGCCCCGGAAATGAACGGTCGAGCGCTTCATAGAAATATTCGCGGCTGCCCTCGCGCAGCGTCAGCCCCATGCCGAAGCACATGATCCCCGAAACACCGGCATCCCGACAGGCGTTCAGGATCGCCGAGATATTCTCCGGAGTATCATTGATAAAGGGCAGGATCGGCGTCAGCCAGACGACCGTCGGAATGCCGCTGCAATGCATCTCGCGCAGCACCTCCAACCGCCGCTTTGTATTGCAGACATTCGGCTCAACGATCCCGCAGAGTGCATCGTCATAGGTCGTCAGCGTCATCTGCACAACGCATTTCGCGTTGCGGTTGATCTCGCGGAGCAGATCGAGGTCACGCAGAATCAGATCGGATTTCGTCAGGATGCTGAGACCGAAGCCGTACTGCGCGATCAGTTCCAGACAGCGCCGCGTCAGGCGCAGCTCCTTCTCGGCGTGCAGATACGGGTCGCACATCGAGCCTGTCCCGATCATGCAGCGCTTCCGCTTTGTGCGCAGTGCAGCTTCGAGCAGTGCGGGTGCATTCTGCTTGACCTCGATATCCTCAAACGGATGCGTGAACTGATAGCAGCAGCTCCGGCTGTCGCAATAAATGCAGCCGTGCGAACAGCCGCGGTAAAGGTTCATGCCGTTCTTCGCGGACAGGATTCCTTTCACATCAGCAAAATGCACCGCACTCGCCCCCTTGTTTCAGAATTCAGGTACATATTTATAAGCCGCAGTTTGTCGTGCTGTGGCAGAAAAAGGTATCCGCTTCGCGGATTCTATTATAGAATGGGGACCTCTATCGCAGGTCTCCAAGCCCGCCGAGCTCTTGAACGCTTGGAGAATTTCGCCCTCTGCGGAGGGCGACGAGGGCTCTCGCCCGTTTCGCTATGAGTTTGCTCTGCAAAC
>DGSY01000063.1:0-11845 GCA_002394125.1 Ruminococcus sp. UBA4350 | reverse complement strand
AAAAAAGCTCGACCAAAAACTTTATATGACATCGCCTGAAGCGAAATGAGTTTTCCCAGACCGTTCATTATGCACGAAAAGAGCGGCGCAGTGCAAATACACCGCCTGCCAGAAGCAGGATCCCCAGTGCGGTCATCAGCAATGCCGCCGGCGACTGATTACCGGTGTGCGGAAGATCGACGGCCGCACCGTTTTCGTCTGTCCCCTTCGCGGTTTCCGGATCGACAAAATAGCGTCCGATCAGATCGTATTCGTCGCTGACAAACGAGATCTGCACCCTGCCGTCCGGCGTAATCTTTGCCGATGCAGTAAAATCCGTCCGGCCGGTTTTCTGCGTGAAATCCTTTGCGGCCATATTGCAGAGCTGCTCCAGTGACTTTGCATTTTCGGGCAGCACCGGCGGATTTGTCAGATCGACCGCTCGCCCCATTTCGTCCGTACCCTTCAGCGTGAACGGGTCGATATGATACGCAGAGCCGTTCCACATATCCAGACCGACGGCTTCATCCGTAATTTCACTGGTATAGCCATCCTCCGGCCGGACACCGCTCACCTGTTCCTCATAATCGGCTGCGATATCCAGAAGCTGTGAAGCATTGTGAAACGCTCCCTCATCCTCTGCGCCGTGTTCGCTCCGGGTGAATGTAAACATTGCCGCCGAACGGAAAAAGATTTCCGTATCGCCGTCCGCACTGACCGTCACGCTGGCTTCCGTTTCGTCATCGGGGAAATTGAATACCGCATGGCCGTTTTCACCGATCGTATAGGTGAACGGCTGATCCTCAAATTCATACAGTCCGTAAAGCGGATTCGATCGCAGCACAAGCAGCTTGCCGGTGCTGCCGTCCTCATGGAATACCAGATAGAAGCCGTTCTGCTCTGCCGTGCTGTAAATGCCCGGTTCGATCGTTTCCAGCGGCTTTGAGAATACATTGAACTGGCCGGCTCCGAAACCGCTGCCGATGCCGTTGATGAGATTGACATTGAGGTTATATTCCGTTCCGCTTTCTGCTGTAATGCGGAAATTCACGGAATACGGCACGGACAGATCCATTGTGCAGTCAGCAACCCGCTCGCCGGTTCGCATCTCAAAAATAGAATACAGCAGCGGCCTGACCTCCTCTACGGAATGGAACGGGAGATCCTCCAGCACCCTGACCCCTCTGTTTCGCCAGAATGTCATTTTACCGGAATACCCGGAGCCTTCTTCAACATAGTGGACCGTTCCGGTATCCTCGAAGAACATCTCGCGCACGATCGTTTCATCGTCCGATGTCAGCGTGAGCTTCCGGTCGATCAGCGTATAATGATATGTACGGATCTTCGCATCTGCATAGGAAACCGTGCGGGCAGTATCGCCGTAAAATTCGATCAGCCCGTGATACGGATCATTCCAGACACCCTCCTGCATCGACAGCTCCGCGCCGCCCTCGGATGCATATTCCGCAAAATTATATGCCTTGTCGATCACGACGAAGGAGTAATCCGTCAGGTCGGTCACATCATATTCAAAGCTGTAATTGCCGGCGAAATCCGGATAGAGCGGGATCATATCGGAGAAATTATAAAGCGGATTCTCCGAAAGGTCGGTCTTTGCAAGCTGACGCAGGAAATACGGGAGCTGCTTTTCCGGCTGCGCATCCGATGCCCAGAAAGCACCGCCGCGCAGCGCACGGTAAAGCCGCAGCAGATCCATCGCGCTGTAATCCTCCGCAGGCTGTTCTTCTGCATTCTCCGGCGCTTTGCGGTTGCCGAAGATGAATACACAGTCCGCCTCGCCGTTATCGGAGATATGCGCGGTCAGGAGCTTTCTGTTATCGCGGATCTCCTGCTGCCAGTAAACCTCCGGCGCAGTCTTGTCCGCACGGAATTGCAGATCAAAGGACTGCGGATGCGTTTCCGCATCGGGATAGTCGATCCAGTAATCCGCATGGAGCGTGTATGTACCCTCATCGAATTCCTCTGTTTCATGACTGAAAGCGATCGCGCTGAGCGGTGCGGAATCGGGATTCTGTTCCGTGCTGATGCTCGGCGGCGGCAGATATTTCGTATCCTGCAAAAGCGCATTCCCGTTCTCATCCGTGATGCGGTACTCCATTCTCGCCTGCCGCAGATGCTCAAAATTCACACCGAGAAAGCGGTCGGCCATCGCATCCCCGTTCGGAGAATACCAGATCTCATCCGTGCCGTTTTCCAGCCTCCAAAGTTCATCCTCTGACGCGTACTGCTCCGCCAGCGCGAGAAGCCGGTACCAGTCGGTATCATATTCGATCTCCGGCAGTTCGTCAGCGGGGATCCGCGCAAGAATCGAGCGGATCAGCGGGAACGCATCCTTGAGCGGCATTCCGGGCGGCACAATGGAATTGCCGAGCTGAATGCGCGGGCTCAGACGGTCTTTGCGCAGGATCGGGATCTCCGCCCAGTCGCCGTAATAGCCGCAGAGCGGGATCGAAATATCCGCGCAGTTCTCCGCACCGGAGAGCAGCAGAAATCCGTCAAGGAAAAAGCCGTTCCGGTAGATCTCCGAGATCGCGGCAGTTTTTTCTGCATCGAGCGTGGCATGGAGCGTCACCGTCTGCGACTGCCCCGCGCCGATCTCCGTCAGCGCAGAAAGATCGGCGCTGCACGGGATCGCCTGCCTGCCGCTGATAACATACGACTTCTTGTCCGCGTCATAGACCGCATCATCCGTTGTCAGCAGAAGCTGTGCATCGGCAAAGCGGATATCCGCATCACAGAGATTCGTCAGCGTCACATCAAAATCAAAGCTGTCTCCGATCCGGTCATAGAGATTGATCTTTGCGTCGCCCTCCGGCCCCGTCAGCACGGCAAATGTCTCCGCCGCACGGCTGACCGAGACCTGTCCGGCGCCCTGCTGCCGCGGGGAGACATAGAGTCCGTCCTCCGTATACGGCACCGCCGAATTCATCATCAGACTGCGGACATATTTCGTCAGGTCAATGCCGCTGACATCCACATTCTGCGCCCGCAGGTATTCCCGGATCACAGCGGCACAGCCCGCAGTATACGGCGATGCCATAGATGTGCCGGACATGACCGCCGTTCCGCCGCCGTATGCAGCCGATTCCACCGAACCGCCGATGCCGGTGATATCCGGACGGAGATCCAGCGAATGCGCCGTGCCCCATGAGGTGTAGAAGCTCATTTTGTTTTCGGAGCTTTCCTCGATATTCGCACCGGGATTGACAAGGATTTTATCAGCAGCATTTTTGAGCAGTTCATACTGCGCCGGCGTGATGAAGCCCGTCGGGACAGCCGTCCCGCTGCAAAAATAGCCCGTTCCTTCCTCCGCAATGCTGTCCGCGATCAGCAGTCCCGCCGCATTGCAGTTCTTTGCGGCAATCACCGCAGAATTGACAGACAGCTGCGTCCGGCCGATCACCATGATCTTTCCGCTGAGATCCGTTTCGGCATATGCAGAAACATCACTTGCACGCAGCTCGCCGCAGTCCGCATATTCATATGCGCCGATCTGCAAATGATCAGTCAGATAATCGGGTTCGCCGGAGAGCTTTACCGTCGGCACAAAGCGGAACGGCGCGCCCTCAAATTCCAGCACCGCATGACGGTAGACCGTGCTGTTATCCGCAGAAGCAACTACAAATGCACAGCTTTCCGCATTCGTTTTATTGTCGATCGTGGAAACATCGGGATCATCCGGATGATTTGTCCGGTGCAGCGAACGCGTACCGTTATCGGCATTGCCCGCGGAAATGCAGACCGATATTCCGGCGTTGTCTGCCGCAGTCAGCACATCCGCAAAAATATTGTCCTGAAATGTCTCATAGAAGCTGCCCCAGCTCATATTGATAACATCCGCGCCGAGTACAACAGCATCCTCCAGAGCAAGCAGTGCCGCCTCGCCGTCAATCCGGAATCCGGCAGTACCGACGCCCATGAAAATGAGCTGCGCATCTTTCGCGATGCCGGAGACCGTCCGTCCCTCATCGGTCACAAATGCATTGCCCGCTGCGATGCCGCTGACATGGGTACCGTGATAATTGTCGGGATCGGCAAGCCCCTCATACGGGTCGTCGATATAGTCGATCGCATAGGGCAGCTTGCTGCTGTGATACGCAAGATCGGGATCGGGTGACATATGCAGCATTCCGCTGTCAATGATATCAGCGATATCATCCTTTGAGAGCTTCGTGCCTGTCTCATCAGGCAGCGCTGAAAACATCGGATGATCTGCGCAGAGCTCGGAGTCGATCACCGCAATGACCTGCCCCTCGCCGGTGCAGCCGTACTGCTCCTCAATCTGCGGCAGACCGCTCAGCGCGGGCGCATTCGACATCTGCGGCACCTGTATCTCCGGCAGCAGCTCGGCGGCCGCGACCTCCGGAATTTCCCGAACACGGTCAAGCAGCGCCGCCGGCAGGCAGCAGCTGAATCCGTTCATCAGCACATCATATCCGGCACCGACTGTCAGCGCCGGATAGATTTTGCGGATCTTTGCCTGCACTGCCGCCTGCATCTCCGCGATCACGCCGGACTGCTCCGCCGCATCCGCCGAGGCAATACCGTCTCTGCCGAGCTGTCCGAGCAGACCGTCACCGTTCAGCCGGACGATGACACTGACCGGTTCGTCCGCCGATACCGGTTGCTCCTGCACGGCAACAGCAGCCGCCGGCAGTAACGGAATCAGCTGACCGCACAGTAACAGTGAAGCCGTCAGGCAGGCAGCCCTGCAAAAATGATGTTTCAAATCAACCACCCTTTCTATAAAAAACAGATGAACCCCCCCGGAGTTTTATCTATATTGTTCAAATCAATATTGACATTATAGCACAGATGTCTGCAAAACGCAATCGCTCCGGAATGTTTCTGCGGTTCGGTCAGCAATCGCAGGTCACAGCGGCGGTGATTTGTGCAGCCGTAACAATACAACTCACGATTTTTCGTCATATGAACAAAAAGTTGTCTGTCTGCAAAGGACGGCTTCTGAATCGGCTGTGAATCAGTGATAGTGCAGCTTACACAATGATGTTGAAAAATATTTGTTTAGGTTGAAATAACACTTTTTGCATATTTATCATTGCAAACAATCCGAAAATATGTTATAATAACAAAGAACAATATCTTGTATTATCAGATATTGTTGATTTTCAACCGCATGACTTGCGGTGACTGTTTTTGTATCGAAAGGAGTATTTACTATGGGATTGATTGCAGCAGCACTCGGTGCAGCAAGCAGCACACTGAAGGATCAGTGGCTTGAATATTTCTACTGTGAGTCGCTGCCCAGCGATGTACTGATGGTCAAGGGCCATAAGCGCACCAAGGGCAACAACAAGGGCGATGACAACATCATCACGAACGGCTCGATCGTTGCGGTCGCTGACGGCCAGTGCATGATCATCGTCGAGCAGGGCAGAATCATGGAGATCTGTGCAGAGCCGGGCGAATACAAGTATGACATCGGCTCCGAGCCGAGCATCTTCTCCGGTCAGGGTCTCGGCGGTCTCGGCCACGGCATCCTCGAAAGCTTCAAGACCTTCGGCAGAAGATTCAAGATGGGCGGCGATACCGGCAAGGATCAGCGCGTCTATTACTTCAACACCAAGCCGACAATGGGCAATCTTTTCGGTACACAGAATCCGATCCCGTTCCGCGTTGTTGACAACAACATCGGCCTCGATATCGACGTTGCTGTCCGCTGCAACGGCCAGTATATGTATCAGATCACCGATCCGATCCTGTTCTATGTGAATGTCGCAGGCAATGTGCATGAGGAATTCTCCAAGCAGACCGACAGCGGCAGAGATCTCGATCAGCAGATGAGAAGCGAATTCCTGAATGCACTTCAGCCGGCATTCGCGAAGATCTCCGAGCTGGGCATCCGCTACAGCGCACTCCCCGGCCACACACAGGAGCTGACCGATGCACTGAACGCTGCTCTGAAAGAGGACTGGCTCGCAACACGCGGCATCACGCTGACCAAGGTCACGATCAACTCTGCAACGATCTCCAAGGAAGACGAGCAGATGATCAAGGAGGCACAGCGCGCCGCGATCAACCGCAATCCGAATATGGCGGCTGCTACGCTCGTGAGCGCACAGGCACAGGCAATGCAGGATGCTGCAAAGAACCCCAACGGTGCGATGAATGCTTTCATGGGCATGAACATGGCACAGGGCATGGGCGGCGGAATGAATCCGTCACAGCTCTTTGCAATGGGACAGCAGCAGCAGGCTGCTCCCGCACCCGCAGCACCGGCTCCGGCAGCACCGGCAGCGGCAGGCTGGACCTGCTCCTGCGGCACAGTCAACACCGGCAAATTCTGCCAGAACTGCGGCTCTGCACAGCCCGCACCGGCAGAAGGCTGGACCTGCTCCTGCGGCACGGTCAATCAGGGCAAGTTCTGCCAGAACTGCGGCAGCAAGAAGCCCGCTGATGCACCGCTCTATAAGTGCGACAAGTGCGGCTGGGTTCCGGAGGATCCGAAGAATCCGCCGAAATTCTGCCCTGAGTGCGGCGATGTGTTTGATGACAATGATGCAAAGTAATTCGTAATGCGAAAGCCGGGCGGGCGGATTGCCTGTCCGGCTTTTTCCAGTATACGGAAACAAATGCAGAAAGGATGCGATTATGGCTGATCTGATAGAATACAAATGCCCGTGCTGCATGGGCAAGATCGAATTTGACAGCACATCCCAGAAAATGAAATGCCCGTTCTGCGGCTCGGAGTTCGATCTCGAAACGCTCCGCACCTATGATGATGCACTGAACGAGACAAGCGGCGAATCGAACATGGAATGGGAGGAGTCGGCCGGCTCCGAATGGGAACAGGGCGAAGCGGACAATCTCCGCGTTTATAAATGCCAGTCCTGCGGCGGCGAGGTCGTCGCGGATCAGACCACTGCTGCCTCGAAATGCCCGTACTGCGATAATCCGGTCATCATGACGGGACAGTTCAGCGGCGACCTGAAGCCGGATCTCGTGATCCCGTTCAAGCTGAACAAAGAGCAGGCCAAAGCCGCACTGCTCAAGCATATGGAGGGGAAGCCGCTGCTCCCGAAGATCTTCAAAAGTCAGAACCATATCGACGAGATCAAAGGCGTTTATGTTCCCGTCTGGCTCTATGACTGCGATGTTGATGCGCAGATCCGATACAAGGCGCAGAAAAAGCGCACATGGAGCGATCAGAATTTCCGCTATACCGAGATCAACAATTATTCGGTCATCCGCTGCGGCGCATTGTCCTTTGAAAACGTGCCGGTTGACGGCTCAACGAAAATGGACGATACCATGATGGAAGCGCTGGAGCCGTTCGACTGCAATCAGGCCGTCGCATTTCAGACTGCGTATCTCTCCGGCTATCTCGCGGATAAATACGATGTGGATTCCGAGACAAGCATCACGCGGGCGAATGAACGCATCCGCCAAAGCACGCTCGACGAATTCCGGAAGACCGTGCAGGGCTATGAGACCGTCGATGTCGAGAACGACAGCATCCGCCTGCACAGCGGCAAGGCGAAATATGCGCTCTATCCGGTCTGGCTGCTCAATACATCATGGAACGGCAACCGCTACACCTTTGCCATGAACGGACAGACCGGCAAGTTCGTCGGCGATCTGCCGTCGGATAAGGGCAAAGCATGGGGCATTTTCTTCGCGGTCACGGTCGCTGTCACGATCCTCAGCTACCTGATCGGAACGCTGATCAAGTGAAAGGAGCCGGTTATGCAAATCATTGTACCAATCATCATCGGACTGATCGTCGGCGGCCTTGTGCTCACCGGCCTGCTCGGTCAACTCAAATCCGTCATCAAGCAGCACAGCGCGGCGGATTATGTCAAAAAGGGCAGCTTGCAGCTCAGCCGGAAAGAGGATATCTTCCTATACAAGAATACCGAGCGCACTGCCATTCAGCGAAACAATCCGAGATAACACAAAGCTCCGTATACAGGCCGTATACGGAGCTTATCTTATTTGCGCCTTTTTTGCTGATAGTACCATTTCCGGATCCGGTAATAGATACCCGAAAAGAAATCCTTTCCGAAGAACAGCACCAGATTCAGAACCGAAACGAGCAGCAGCAGCTTTGTTTCAAGTCCGCCGGCAATGAACATCACCAGAAGAAGAATGCCGTCTGCCAGCCCGATCCATTTGATCTTAATCGGAATGAAGAAGAACAGATACACCTCGAATTCCGGAAACAGGATCGCAAATGCAAGGAACATCGAAAGATTCAGATAGATATTCGTTGCATAGCCGGTGCAGAATCCGACAATGACCGTGCCGATTATGCCGATCAGATAATAAATGTTGAATTTGAAGCTGCCCCACTGATTTTCCAGCGCCGTGCCGATCAGCCAAACAAAATAAAACTCGAAGACGGCAAAGAGAATGCTCGTTGCCGGCGGCAGGAAAACAAATGAGATCACGCGCCAGATCTGTCCCTGCTTGATCTGTTCGAGATCAAACGCGAACAGTGAGCTGACCGTGTTTGTCATATTCGGATTGAACTGCGTCAGAATATCAAAGCAGAAGATCACGACCATGCCGACCAGAATAATCGACATCAGATGCGGGATCGCAAAGCGTCCGAATTTGCGCTCCAGCTTCGTCAGCAGCTGATTCAGCATATCACGCCTCGGCGAGCAGATGCGTCATATCATAGAGCATCGGCGCCTTGCCGACAAGGAACATCGCCGCATTGACGGAGCCCTCAGCGAAAACGCGCTTCGAGGATGCCGTATGCTTCAGCGAGATGCACTCATCGGGGCCGGCAAACAGAACCTCATGCTCGCCGACGATCGTGCCGCCGCGGATCGAATGCATACCGATCTCATTGACCTCACGCTTTTTGCGGACGCTGTGGCGATCATAGACCAGATGCTTCGGCGGATCGGATTCCTCGCAGATCGCGTTTGCGAGCATGATCGCCGTTCCGGAGGGCGCGTCGATCTTCTGATTATGATGCTTTTCGATGATCTCAATATCAAACTGTGTCCCCAGCACCGCGGCTGCCTTCTTCGAGAGCGCCATCAGAAGCTGAATGCCGATCGACATATTGAAGGACGAGAACAGGGCGACCTGCTCTGCTGCCTGACGGATCTGCGCAAGCTGCGCATCGGAATAGCCGGTCGTTGCGAGCACGACGGGCGTTCCGGTTGACTTCGCATAGCTGAGCAGGGAATCCAGACAGCTCGGATGGCTGTAATCAATGATAACATCCGGCTTCTCCTGCATATCCTGAAAGCTCGTATAAACCGGGAAACCAAGCGAATCATCCTGCCGGAGATCAATACCGCAGCAGACCGTGCAGTCACTGCGCTCCGCGATGCTGGCCGCGACATTTCTGCCCATTTTGCCGAGCGCACCGCTGATCGCGATTCGGATCATATTTTTACCTCTTTTCTTTCTGATATCGGGATGCCGCCCGCAGCACGGACGGCATCATTCATCTTTACAGCAGTCCCTGATTCTTCATTTCTGCGATCAGAGCAGCCTTTGTATTCTCAGCCATTTCATAGAGCGGCATTCTGCACGGGCCGGCAGCAAATCCGAGCTGATTGACAGCCTCCTTGACCGGGATCGGATTCGTCTCGCTGAACAGCGCGTGGATCAGGCGGAGATACTTCAGCTGCATCGCAGCAGCGGTCTTGTAATCTCCGGCGAGTGCCGCAGCTGTCATATCGTGCGTCTCCTGCGGTGCGATATTCGACAGCACCGAGATCACGCCCTTTGCGCCGAGGCTCATCATCGGAACGATCTGGTCATCATTTCCGCTGTAAACCGTCAGCTTGTCGCCGCAGCGCTCAATCAGATTCGCGGTGTAGGTGATATTGCCGACCGCATCCTTCATTGCAACGATATTGTCGATCTCAGCGAGCTTTGCAGCAGTTTCAACATCAATGCTCAGGCCGGTTCTAGACGGCACATTGTAGAGGATGATCGGCAGCTTTGTGCTTTCGGCAATCATCTTGTAATGCTGATACAGGCCGCGCTGCGTGGTCTTGTTGTAATACGGGGTGACGAGCAGCAGTGCATCCGCGCCGTCGCGCTCCGCATCCTGCGAGAGCATGATCGCGGTCTGGGTGGAGTTGCTGCCGGTACCGGCAATGACCGGAACACGGTGCGCGGTCACTTCGACTGCAAAGCGGATGACCTTGCTGTGCTCCTCCTCGGAGAGCGTCGAGCTTTCGCCGGTCGTTCCGGCAATGACAAGTGCGTCTGTGCCGTGCTCGATCTGATAGTCGATCAGTCTCCTGAGCTCATCATAATTCACGGAGCCGTCTGCATGGAACGGGGTCACAAGTGCAACGGCAGCACCGGTAAAAATCGTAGGCTTCATTCACAAACCATCCTTTCTGTAATGTATCAAATAGAATATGCGGGGAACTGTGCAGCAAGCCAGCCGCGGAGCAATGCAGTCTCATCCTCCGTCAATCCGAGGATCTCCGCATCCTCGCTCTGCTCCCTGCATTTGACGATCAGCAGATCGCCGTAAACCGGACATCCGGTGTGATAAAAGCAGGTGCCGATGAAATTTGCGGGCAGCTCTTTATCGCCGCCGCGCGCGTCGATCAGATAGCAGAGAACGCAGTCAGGCTCCATGCCCTCCGGCATCACCGGTATGCGCATCCGCTCGGTGACATCCGTATCCAGCAGTGCAGCCGCCTTTTCCGGCGGGATCTGCGTGCCGCTGAGTTCCAGCGTTTCGGTGCCGCCTGCTGCCGGGATCCGAAGAATATAATGCATCTGTCACACTCCCCTGCGGTTAAATTGTCCGGATAAAATTCCGCACGATCGTCGAAGCATGAACCGATTCCCCGACAGAATACAGCTCTCTGCCGACACCGAAGCGGAAAATCGGCAGCTTGTTTTCGGGATCCAGCTCGTTGACCGCATCCATGACCGCATCATAATACGCTTCATTGATCGGGATGAAGATGCGCTCTGTCACGTCCTGATCGTTCAGCACCATTGTGACAGTCACGGCGCGCTTCGAGCCGGTCACGGCAATATAGCGGTCGAGATCCGAGAGCAGAAACGCACGGTATTCCATCAGCGTTTCCTTGGCGCCGCAGGCAATCAGCAGCTCACTGAGCGCGTGTGCCTCCAGATCGGTCGCATCGTCGTGCAGCGCGAGCAGATAATTATGCGGCTTCAGACCGTAGGTATGCTCCTGCAAAAAGCGGCGCAGCGGCCCGCGCTGACGGTTGTATTCCTGAAAATAGGCCGAAACATAAGGGAAGGGCGAAACAGCCTCCGGCTCATATGTATCAAAGATCAGTGAGCCGTAGATTCTGCTCTCACTGAACACCTCGACCGCGGAGATCACGATCGTATCCTCCATCGGACACACAAACACATGACGCATCCGTTCCGCCTCCTTTCCTCATGAATCAATGTACTGATTATCTGTCGAAATAGCCCTTTGCTGCGAGCAGCTCAGCCAGCTCAACTGCACCGCCGGCAGCGCCGCGGAGCGTATTGTGAGACAGGCAGACGAACTTGTAATCGAACAGCGTATCCTCACGCAGTCTGCCGACGGAGATTGCCATGCCGCCCTCCAGATTTCTGTCGAGCTTTGCCTGCGGACGATCCGGCTCCTCGAAGTAGTGGATGAACTGCTTCGGTGCGTGCGGCAGATCCAGTTCCTGCGGGATGCCCTTGAACTCTGCCCATGCAGCGCGGATCTCCTCCACAGTGGGCTTATTCTCAAACTTGACGAATACAGCAGCCGTGTGGCCGTCCGAGACCGGAACACGCAGGCACTGTGTCGTGATGAGCGGGCTCTTTGCCTTGACGATCTCGCCGTTTTCGATCGTACCCCAGATCTTCAGCGGCTCCTGCTCGGATTTCTCCTCCT
>DGSY01000050.1:11496-14119 GCA_002394125.1 Ruminococcus sp. UBA4350 | reverse complement strand
AAAGCTCCTTTCAGTCCTCATCTGAACACTCATTAAGTCCGTGCATAAGCTGAATATAAACGCACTCCGCACGTTCATGTTCCTCGCCGTCAGTAGACATCATAAGTCCAAGAAAAAACGTCTTTGCTTCCTCATAGTCCGTCCAGACCTTACGTTTGCCGTTGCATATGGTAGTGACCTTGCGTGACTTCGGCATTGCCAATTCTGAGATTTTCAACATAGCTGTGACCTCCATAAGTTTTATTGTAGATACATTATATACCACAGCAAACCAGGAGTCCAGCTCTGCGGAGAATCTGTAACTATTCTTGTGAAATGCGCAGCAATACCGACACTTTCCCCGGTGCATAATAACGTGAGTGATAGTATCACTTACCTGTGGCATACTATCAATAACAGTCATTAGATTAGAGAAATTGTTTTCTGAATAGTTTTTCACTGAATTTTTATTCAGAAACTTGACAAGCACACAGTGCTGTGGTATAATATCATTATACTGAAAAATCATTCAGAGAAAATATTTTCAGAAAAGATGTGATACTATGTTTATCGGCAGAGAAAAAGAACTCAGGCAGTTAAATGCCGAGCTTTCCTCATGGAAACGCAAAACGGCGGTGCTGGTCTACGGCAAGCGCAGGGTCGGAAAAACCACGTTGCTGAGCGAAGCTGCAAAGAGCTTTGAAGGTGTCGTCATCAACCATATGTGCGTGACAAGCACCTTTGAGGGCAATATGGAGCTGATCTACCGGAGCGTTTCGGAGGGGCTTGGACTGCCCAATATCCGCTTCGGCTCTCTCTTCGAGATGATGGATTACCTGAAAACACTGGACAAAAAGATACTTCTCATCATTGACGAGTATCCATATCTGAAACAGACCAAAAAGAAGAACGAGGTTGATTCCTATATGCAGGCGGTCATTGACAAGCTGCCCGAAAACGTCAAGCTGGTGCTCTGCGGTTCGTATATCACAGTGATGAAGGAACTGCTGGAGGAGGGCAATCCGCTGTTCGGCAGGTTCTCGCTGATACAGCATATCCGTGATTTCGACTACCTTGACGCAGCGAAATTCTATCCTAACCTTTCCGTTCGTGACAAGGTGGCTTTCTATGCCGTTTTCGGTGGAAGCCCCTACGTTCTGGAAAATCTTGACACAGGTCTGACCCTTCGTGAGAACATCGAGCGTCTGCTGCTGCCCGAAACAGGTCTGGTGCGGTCACACATCGAGAATGTTGTGCTCAAAGAGATACAGAAGACTTTTGACGCACGGATTCTGGAGATACTCGGCAACGGCAAGAAGCGTTACAGCGAGATACGGGACAAAATAGCGAACAGCGAGACAGGGCTGCTCGACAAGCAGTTGAAAATTTTGCTCGACATGGAGACCATTCAGAAGACCGAGCCGATCAATCGCCGAAACGACAAGAAAAAGCAGTTTTACGAGATCGTGGATAATCTGATGCGGTTCTATTTCACGTTCATTTTCGGCAAGGCGGGAACGATCGCCCGTATCGGTGAGGAGCAGTTCTATAATCGGAATATCAACGCTGTGCTGGAACAGTTTGTCAGCAGACGGCTTGAAGGCATCGCACTGCAATACTTCCACAGAGCCGCTACGCGGGGCTTATACCCTGATATCGACGATTTCGGGAGTTACTGGTACGATGATCCTGCCACCAAGACCAACGGCGAGTTTGACTGCGTGATACGGCGTGGGGAGCTGTATGATTTCTACGAATGCAAATACTTTGAACGACCCATGACCCTTGAAGAATGCCGTCAGGAAAAGGAACAGCTTGACAGCATCAAAGGCATCACCGTGTCGGGCGTGGGATTTGTCTGCACGGGGGGATTTGATTTTGAGGGTGCTGAGGGATTCACACTCATTGACGGAAAAGCACTGTACTTCAACGAATGAAAAAAAGCCGCCGCTCAGGACGAACCTGAACGGCGGTTTATGATTCTTGTCATCCGATTTTGTCATCCGTCTTGTCATCTACTTAGAATTTAGGGTGACAAATGGGTGACAAATTGCATTTTTGAGCTATTAGGCAAATTTTGTTAAATTTCTGAAATTCAGAAAACCACGTATTTTAGCCCTTCATAGCCTCTTCGACAGCAACAGCGCAGGCAACAGTTGCACCAACCATCGGGTTGTTGCCCATGCCGATCAGACCCATCATCTCAACATGAGCCGGAACGGAGGAGGAACCTGCGAACTGTGCATCGGAGTGCATTCTGCCCATGGTATCGGTCATGCCGTAGGAAGCAGGGCCGGCTGCCATGTTATCCGGATGCAGGGTACGGCCTGTACCGCCGCCGGATGCAACAGAGAAGTACTTCTTGCCTGCATCGGTGCGCTCCTTCTTGTAGGTGCCTGCGACCGGATGCTGGAAGCGTGTCGGGTTCGTGGAGTTACCGGTGATGGAAACGTCAACATTTTCCTTCCACATGATTGCAACGCCCTCGCGGACATCGTTTGCGCCGTAGCAGTTGACCTTTGCGCGGAGACCGTCGGAATATGCCTTGCGGAAGACCTCCTTGACCTCACCGGTCGCATAGTCCATCTCAGTCTCAACATAGGTGAAGCCGTTGATTCTTGCGATGATCTGTGCAGCGTCCTTG
>DGSY01000050.1:0-11322 GCA_002394125.1 Ruminococcus sp. UBA4350 | reverse complement strand
GGAATGCGAAGCACTCGGTGTCCTCCTCAAGCAGCATCTTGCCGAGGTTGCCGTGGCCGAGACCGACCTTGCGCTGATCCGCGACGGAGCCGGGGATGCAGAATGCCTGAAGGCCTTCGCCGATTGCAGCAGCAGCGTCAGCAGCCTTGGTGCAGCCCTTCTTGATCGCGATCGCGCAGCCGACAGTGTATGCCCACTTTGCGTTCTCGAAGCAGATCGGCTGAATACCCTCGACGAGCTTGTAGATGTCGAGACCCTTTGCCTTGCAGACGTCAGCACATTCCTCAATGGAGTTGATGCCGTATTCCTTGATGACCGCGAGAATCTGCTTTTCGCGTCTTTCGTAAGATTCAAACAATGCCATTGTTACAGTCCTCCTTATTCCTTTCTCGGATCAACCAGCTTGACAGCATCTGCGACTCTGCCGTACTGACCCTGTGCCTTCTCGAATGCGGTATTTGCGTCATCGCCGGCCTTGATGAAGTCCATCATCTTGCCGAAGTTGATGAACTTGTAGCCGATGATCTCATCGTCAGCATTCAGTGCGAGCTTGGTGATGTAGCCGTCGGTCAGCTCCAGATAGCGCGGGCCCTTCTTCAGAGTGCCGTAGGTTGTACCGATCTGGGAACGGAGACCCTTGCCGAGATCCTCAAGGCCTGCGCCGACAACGAGTCCGCCCTCGGAGAATGCAGACTGCGAACGGCCGTAGACGATCTGGAGGAACAGCTCTCTCATAGCGGTGTTGATCGCGTCACAGACGAGGTCTGTGTTAAGCGCTTCGAGAATGGTTCTGCCGGGAAGGATCTCAGCTGCCATAGCAGCGGAATGGGTCATACCGGAGCAGCCGATCGTCTCGACCAGTGCCTCCTGAATGACGCCCTCCTTGACATTGAGAGTCAGCTTACAGGTGCCCTGCTGCGGCGCACACCAGCCGATACCGTGCGTAAAGCCGGAAATATCGCTGATCTGCTTGGCCTGAACCCATTTTGCTTCCTCGGGAATCGGTGCAGCGCCGTGAGCAACGCCCTGTGCGATCGGGCACATTGTTTCAACTTCGTGCGAATAGATCATTATAGAATACTCCTTTCGATTTTGGGCAGGGGTGCGATTGCCCTTATTCTATATTATACTACATTTCCCGTCCGGAATCAAGTCTTTTTTTGAAATTTCGCATTGCCTTCCGAAAAGCGGACAGCGGCGCAGACGGTCTCAGCATCCGCTTCCCGCGTCGGCAATGTCATAGCCCGCGGCGCGGAGCAGCCGGTTATAGACCGCGAGCCCGACACCGTCTGTACGCGGTGCGCGGACATACAGATGCTTTACGCCCGCGGCATCGGCATCGCGCAGCGCCGCAAAGAATGCCGCCGCACGCTGTTCATCGGTATCGCCGTATGCGCGGTACGGGATATTTTCGGCTTCACAGGCGGAAGCATCACTGTCAAAGACCAGCGCCAGAACGCCCTCGCCGGTACGCGCCCGCATATACTGCAAGAAATCAGCCTGTCCGCCCTGCACGAGCGTCACGCGGGCATTCGGCGCATAGTGGCGGTATTTCATGCCCGGCGACCGCACGACCGTATCCGCGGAGACCTTCGCCAGCACTGCCGGATCGACCGTCACATTTTCTGCGATCTCAGCGAGCTGCTCCGGCGTAACAAATCCCGGCCGCAGCACCCGCACAGAGCGTTCGTCGTCGAGCGCGATCACCGTCGATTCAACGCCGCAGATGCAGCTGCCGCCCTCGATAACTGCGGGGATCCGTCCGTCCATATCCTGCATCATATGCGCGGCGGTCGTCGGGCTGGGGCTGCCGGAGCGGTTGCCGGAGGGCGCGGCGATCGGCACGCCGGAGGCACGGATCAGCGCCTGCGCCAGCGGATGCGCCGGAAAGCGCACGCCGACCGAATCCAGTCCGCCGGCCGTAACCGAAGGGATCCGGTCAGTGCGCGGGAGAATGATCGTCAGCGGCCCCGGCCAGAAGCGTTCCGCGAGCTTCTGCGCCAGCGGCGGGATCTCCGTCACGAGCGGCGCCCAGTCCGCGATATCGGCAATATGTACGATCAGCGGGTTATCCGCCGGGCGTCCCTTTGCCGCGAATACCTTGCGCACGGCATCCGCATTTCCGGCATCACAGGCCAGTCCGTAAACGGTTTCCGTCGGCATTCCGACCGGCTCGCCCTGCCGGATCAGCGCCGCAGCTTCTTCCATATCCTGTTCATGCAGCAGTCTTGTTATCATAATAAACTCTTTCCTTTTCGGGTACGGTTCGTCCCGTGAATTTCGCGGAGGATGCGGTCAAAGACATCGCTGATGTCTGCACCGGCTGCATCGTCGAGCAGCTTTTCTGCATACAGCCTTCCGGCAGTCTCCGCCGCCTGCGGACAGTGTGCAGCAAATGCCTCAAAAACCTTTCTGCCTGCGCCCTGCTCAATATACCGCAGTTCAAAATAAGCCTGCACCGTGAGCTGCACGAGTTCGAGGTCGCCGCCCTCAAATGTGCATACGACATTTTTTGATGCGTAATACGGTTCGCTGCCGGCCAGATGCGTCATGCCGCAATAGCTGTCCCTTGCGGCAGAACGAATCCGTCTGATACCCGCCATCAGCGCAGTGCCCATGCACATCGGACACGGCTCCATTGTTGAATACAGCGTCAGCGTTTTCGGATCGTAAAAACCGGTATCCAGCCGCCGCAGCAGATTGACCTCCGCGTGTGCGATCCTCCTGTTGACCGTTTCCGCCGCATGATTCCGGTTCCGGTCGGACAGAATGACACTGCCCTCCGCATCGCATAGCACCGCGCCGATCGGGACGCTTCCCTCACGGAACGCCGTCCACATTTCGCGGAATGCGGTCTGCCAGACCGGTGAAATATCGTTCCACATAGTGTCTCCTTATTTTCCGGCGAGCTTTGCCGCCTGCTCCGCCTGTATGAGCGCCGCAAACAGGCCGTCCAGCTCGCCGTTCATGACATCCTCAAGCTGATAGACCGTATAGCCGATGCGGTGATCGGTCAGGCGCGACTGCGGGAAATTATAGGTGCGGATCTTCTCGGAGCGGTCGCCCGTGCCGACCTGTCCGCGCCGCGCCGCAGCGACCTGTGCATCCTGCTCGGCCTGTGCCTTTGCATAGAGCCGCGCCCGCAGCACCGCAAGCGCCCTGTCCTTGTTTTTATACTGTGAGCGCTCATCCTGACACTCGACGACCATGCCGGTCGGGATATGCGTCACGCGGATCGCAGAGGATGTTTTGTTGATATGCTGACCGCCCGCGCCGCTCGACCGGAATACGTCAATGCGCAGATCATTCGGATTCAGCTCCAGCTCGACATCCCCGACCTCCTGCAAAACGGCGACGGTCGCGGTCGAGGTATGCACCCGCCCCTGCGATTCCGTCTCCGGTACGCGCTGTACGCGGTGAACGCCGCTCTCAAATTTCATCTTTGCATAAACATGATCGCCGCTCAGCGAGAATACAACTTCCTTTGTGCCGCCGAGCTCAGTCTCATTCAGGTTCAGGATATTCTGCTCCCAGCCCTGCCGTTCGGCATACATCGAATACATCCGGTGGAGCGAATGTGCAAAGAGCGCCGCCTCCTCGCCGCCCGCGCCGCTGCGGATCTCGACGATCACATTGCGGCTGTCGGCTTCGTCCTCCGGCATCAGGAGCTTTTGCAGTTCCGTCTCCAGCTCCGCAAGCCTTGCGCATTCGGTCAGCCGCTCGGCCTGTGCCATTGCGCGGAATTCCGCATCGCTCTCCGGATCGCTGAGTACCGCGTCGATCTCCGTGATCGCACGGCGGCAGGCCGTATAGCTGCCGTATGCCTCCGCGATCGGCGTGAGCTGCTTGTATTCCTTCATGAGCGCCGCGAGCTTCGCCGGATCCGCTGCAATGCTGCTGTCCTGAAGCCGCTCGGTCAGTTCTTCATATCTCTGCTCCGCACGCCGGAGCTGATCCTCCAGATTCATGATCTCACCTCGTTATGTTTTCGGATCGACTGCATCTGTATTATTATACCGCTTCCGGCAGAAAATAGCAAGCCCCGAAACGGCGATACAGCGCGAAAAACCGCGATTCTGCAAAAAATAATAAGAATTCCTTGCAATTTCAGAGAAATTGTGCTATAATAGTAAAGAGTATGGATTCTTTCCGGAGGGAGGTGAGCATTTGCAAGGCTTTTTCAGCAGGATCACGGCATTTCTGACTGCACTCGTCGTCGCAGCCGTTATGCTGTCGGCATTCGCGGGACAGTTCCGCGCAGCGGCAGCCGCCGTCGAGATCCCCGGCATCGACGTTTCCAAATATCAGGATAAGATCGACTGGAACGCCGTCGCGCAGACTGATGTGCGCTTCGCGATCATACGCTGCTGCAAGATCATCCGCGCCTATAACGACTGGGAATTCGATTCGACCTTTGAGGAAAACTATGCCGCAGCCAAGGCGAACGGTTTAGCCGTCGGCGCATATCTCTTTACCGATGCTGCGACGATCGACGAATTTCAGGACGATGTGGAATATATGCTCGGCTTCCTGAAGGACAAGTCCTTTGAGCTGCCGGTCTTTCTGGATCTCGAATCTGCATCCCGTCAGGAGCATCTGCCGCCGAGCGAATTCATGCCTGCGGTGCTTGCCGGACTGGAAATGATCGAGGATGCCGGTCACACGGCGGGCGTCTATTCCAGCACCGCATTTTTCCACGAATGCCTTGACCGCAAGCAGCTTCAGGATGCGGGATACTGCGTCTGGGAAGCGAACTATTTTAATACCGTCAACGGCCTGCTCAGCCCCGCCGGACACGATCTCTCCAATGAGGCGACGATCTGGCAGTATTCCGGCTGCGGCCGCTGCGAGGGCATCAATACAACGGTTGACCGCAATATCTGCTATACATATCAGTATTTCAACCACACGGCAGAGCTTGCAAATCCGACACTCCCCTCCGGTTCCCTGCGCCCCGGCTCGAATTTCACGGTCGGCGGAACCGTCCGCGCAGACAATGTCATCCGGACGATCACCGGCGCAATCTACGATATGAAAAATCCCGCCGAGCCCGTCCAGACCGTCACGGTCTACCCCCACGCAAAGGACTATAAGCTCACCGGATTTTTCACGAAAAAGCTCGTCTTTTCCACATTGGAGGAGGGCACCTACAATCTGCGGATCTCCGCGATCGACTCCGCTGATACCGAGATTGAGGTCGCGGATACACAGTTCATCGTCAGCACGGAGGACAGACCCGTCACAGCTGCACAGCAGACCCAGCAGCAGACCGCTGAGGTCACCGATCCCGCTGCGGTCGGCACGGCGGATGCAGCCGTCCTCGCGGCATCGCAGCCCGCCGTCACACAGCCGCCCGCAGCGCAGAAGCAGAGCAAAAGCCTGCTCCGGCTGAGATATGCGGCATGGTTCAGCGAGCATTGGTCGCTGCGGAAGACCGCCCGCACCGCTGTGCGCATCGGCCTAAAGCTCGACCTCGTCCGGACGCCGCTCTACCGGATCTTTTCCGGATGCAGCACGACGCTCGAATCCGCATATATCGCTGCGACGCTCATGCTGGATGCCTGCCGCAATGCAAATCAGGCTGCTTGAAAGCGGCAGCAATTTCGTCGGATTATTATCTATTTTGCACAAATATCCGTTTTTGCCAGAATGGAAAAAAATACTTGCTGATTATATGCTATAATAGAATCAGATCAGCAGAGCCGTGAAAGCGGCGTCTGAAGACCTGTCCGCAAGACGGTCCGATCTTAATTGCATCTTTTATGATTTTCAATCTGTTCTGCTTGATTTCAGCCCGATCCGGTCAGTCCGCGGTCGGGCCTTTCTTTCGTTCATTTACTGTCCGGCTTTCATTCGTATCCGGAAAACTTTTGCGCTCTGTCCGCGCTGCCATTTCCTAAAGTCCTCCGGAAGCGAATATAGGCAGAATAAAACTTCCCCAGAGCAAACAATAGGCACGATCAGTGCCGTAACAGCGACGGAATTGATATGCTTTGCGAAACGGCACCGGAGGGAAACGGCACCGGGCACTGCCCGGCGTAACAGCGACGAAACTGATATGCTCCGCGACATCATGCCGGAGGGAATCGGCTGTCGGCCCTGCCGACCCGGAGGGAAACGGCAGCGGGCACTGCCCGCCCGCCCGCATAATTTAGAAAAGAGCGGTGCAAATCGCGCAAATCCTTCCGCAAAACCGCCGAAAACGCCGAAAACGGCGCAGAGTGCCAAAATATCAGACTTGCATTTTTCGTTGATTTATATTATAATAGTTAGGATTGATTTTTTTCACACTACGGAAGGAGCATTCATGATCTACCTCATAGCGATACTGGGGCTGCTGATCCTCTCGGCATTGTTTTCCGCCTGCGAGACAGCTTTTTCCAGTGTCAACAAGATCCGGCTCAAGAACGACGCCATGCAGGGGAACAAACGCGCAGGGCAGGCACTCGCCCTCGCGGAATCCTTTGACCGCGCCCTGACCGCGATCCTGATCGGCAATAACCTCGTCAACATTCTCTCTGCCTCGCTCGGCACGATCCTTTTCACGAAATGGTTCGGTGAGGGCGGCGTCGGCATCTCCACAATGGCAATGACCGTTCTGGTGCTGATCTTCGGAGAGATCCTCCCGAAAAACTATGCGAAATCACACGCAGAAAGCATGGCGCTGCTTTTCGCGGTTCCGCTCCGCGCACTGATTTTCATTCTGACTCCGCTGATCTTCCTGTTCAATCAGCTTGCAAAGCTCGTGCAGAACCGGAACGGCGCGCCCTCTGTCACAGAGGATGAGCTGAAGGTCATCGTCGATCAGATCGAGGAGGAGGGCGTGCTGGAGGAGCAGGAAAGCGACCTCGTCCGCTCGGCACTGGAATTTGACGAGATCTCGGTCGATGAAGTATTGGTGCCGCGTGTCCGCGTCACGGCGATCCCGCAGGATATGGAGATCACGGAGATCAAGCAGATCTTCCTTGCGGAGCGGTATTCGCGCCTGCCGGTCTATGCCGATTCGATCGACGATATCATCGGATTCATCACGGAAAAGGACTTCTTCGGAATGCTGGAAAGCGGCGGCAGAAATATCCGTCCGATCCTGAAAAATATCCTGCGCCTGCCGGAATTTGCACGCATCAGCGAGGCAATGAAGCAGATGCAGCGCAGCAAATCGCATATCGCCGTTGTCATGGATCAGTACGGCGGCACGAAGGGCATCGTCACGCTGGAGGATATCATCGAGGAGCTGGTCGGCGAGATCTATGACGAAGCCGATGAGGTCGTGCCGATGCTGATCCCCTGCGGCGAGCAGCGCTACGAGGTCTCCGGTGAGCTTTCGATCGCCGATCTGCGCGATCAGCTCTCACTGCCGGAGAGCCGGATCGTCACGGAATGCGCATCGGTCGGCGGCTGGTTCACGGAGCTTGCCGGACATATCGCGGAGGCCGGTGAAACGGTCAGCGGCGACTGGTTCCGCATGACTGTTTTGCAGATGCATGAGCAGAGCGTACAGCGCATTCTGCTGGAACTGACCGAACCGGAGGAGGCCGAGGAGCAAAGCGGCTCTGCTGCTGCGATCCCCGCGGCACAGTCATAACCTCCCGCTTGACAAAAGCGGCGGTTTATGCTATACTGAAACTGCTGAGCGATCAGCAAATATTTTATCATAAAGGAGTCAGTTGTTTGAAATTCTACAGCAGACCTGAGATTGCAGCGTAAACGGGACGGTTTGCGAATACGATCTCAACACACAAACCCTCCCGTATTGCCGGTCAGAACAATATCAGGAGGAATCAATCATGCAGAAAGATACTATCATCATCCGACAGGAACAGCCGAAGGACTATGCGGCTGTGGAAATGCTGACCCGCGAGGCATTCTGGAACGTCTACTGTCCGGGATGCAGTGAGCATTATCTCGCGCACGTCATGCGCGCACACAAGGACTTTATCCCTGAGCTGACCTTCGTCGCGGAATGCGGCGGGGAGATCGCGGCGAGCATCATGTATATGCGCTCTTGGCTGGAGGACGACGCCGGAAACCGCATGGAGACACTCTCCTTCGGGCCGATCTCCGTGCATCCGGATCATCAGCGCAGGGGGCTCGGCAAGCGCATCATGGCACATTCCTTTGAGGCTGCGGCGGCGATGGGCTATCCTGCCGTCGTGATCTTCGGCAATCCGGAGAATTATGTCAGCAGCGGATTCAAAAGCTGCAAGCGCTACAATGTCACGATCGAGGGCGGTGCATTTCCGACCGCACTGTTCGTCAGAGAGCTGCGCGAGGGTGCGCTGGACGGCAGACATTATGTCTATCGCGAAAGTGACGTCTGCGAGCTGCTGCTGCCGGAGAAGGTCGAGGAATTCGACCGGCAGTTCCCGCCGAAGGAAAAGGCATGGATGCCGAGTCAGGAAAAGTTCTACATTTACAGTCATTCGACAGTCGGCTGACAAAATCACGGGCATTCCGCAACGGAATGCCCGCTTTCTTTGTGTCGATAAACCGAGATTTGTCTTGCTTTAGCAGAAAAGGAACGCTGGGGGAGTTCCGCTCTCTGCGGGGAGCGACGGGGGCTTTCGCCCGCTTCGCTATGAGTTTGCTTTGCTCTCAGGTTGTGCATAAGCAAAACTTATCATAAATCACTGAAATCCAGATTGATTTATCTATATAGCTGTGCTAAACTATAATTACCAAATCAATCACTATCATTCAGCTCTGCAAGGAGATATACACAGCAATGGTGAACAAGGACAGAGCTGATCTGGTGCGTGTCCACGATGACAGCTTTGTGCTTGTTCACAGACGGGTATTCATCACAGGTTCCACCTTCCTGTATGACAGCGGTGCGACTTCGAGCTGTTTTTATGATGATTTAAGACCAACTGAGTGAGGTGCGATATGAAAAACAGAGTAATAACAGTGATCACAGCATTTATGATGGGAGCGATGCTGACCGCCTGCGGCAGCGGAGAGCCTGCCTCTGCACCAAGCGTTGCAGATAATGACAAGGCAGCAGTGCAGGAAAAGCTGAACAAACAGGATAGCAAAACCGAAACAACTGATGTGAAAACAGAAGACACTTCCGCAGAAAGCGAAGTTGTTTCTGAAGCGGTCACAGATGCAGCACCATCGGAAAACGAGCCTGCGTCTGACGGCAAAAATATCCTTGTTGCGTACTTCTCCCGTGCCGATGAAAACTACAATGTCGGAACGATAGACAAGGGCAATACACAGATCGTTGCAGAGTATATCGCAAGTGAAGTCGGCGCAGACAGCTTTCATATCGAGACAGTCACGCCCTATCCTGCCGATTACGATGACTGCTGCGATGTGGCAAAGAAAGAGCTTGCCGACAAAGCACGTCCCGAACTGAGCGGAACTGTTGAGAATATGGAACAGTATGACATCGTGTTCCTCGGCTATCCGATCTGGTGGGGCGATATGCCAATGGCAGTCTATTCATTCATGGACAGCTACGATTTCTCCGACAAGGTCGTGATCCCGTTCAACACCCACGAAGGCAGCGGTGAATCAGGCACTTATTCTGCGATCGACAGCTATCTGCCGAATGCACAGGTGCTTGACGGTATGGCGATCCAAGGCAAGACGGCGCAGGAGTTCAGCTCCGATACACAGCAGTCTGTCCGGAACTGGCTTGACGGCTTAGGCTTTTAGTAATAACATAAAAACGGCGGTTCAATCATGAATCGCCGTTTTGTTGCTTTTATAATGTTAAAACCCGCCCAATCCACGGTGTCCGTAGACCTTGTGTTTATCAAGCTCGCTCTCAAGTGTCTTGAATTCCTCGTCCGTCAGCTCCACATCGGCAGCGTTCAGATTTTCAATGATACGCTCCTTGTTTTTTGAGCCGGGTATCGGCACTACATTAGGGTATTTGTGGAGCATCCATGCAAGGGAGATCTGCGCAGGGGTGGCGTTTTTTCTGTCCGCAAAGCTTTTGAGCATTTCCACGATCGGCATATTGCCCTCGATGTTCCGACGGGATAGCTGCGGCACCCAGTTGCGCACATCATCGTTTCTTTCAAACTGCGTTTCAGTCGTGATCATTCCAGAGAGCAGACCGCTTGCGATAGGCGAAAAAGGCACAAAGCCGATGTTATGTTCCATGCAGTACGGGATAATACGGCATTCGCAGTCACGTTCCACCATTGAGTAGATGTTCTGAATCGCCGTCAGCGGAGTAACGCCCTGCGCTGCGTCAATCATATCAACATCGACCTGAGAAAGTCCCCAGCCACGGATCAGTCCGTCATCAATGAGCCTGCCCATAGCTTCTGCGACCTTTTCCACAGGTACACTGCCCATTCGGTGCAGATAGTAGATGTCCACATAGTCTGTCCTCAGGCGGTTAAGCGATCCTTCAAGGTGGCGGCGCACCTCGTCATAAACACTTTTGCGGAATCCCACGGAATGGAGCATTAGCTTTGTGGCAATGACAACATTCTTCCGCACGTCCTCTAATGCCTTGCCGACGATCAGTTCATTGTGCCCTATCCCTGACAGGTTCGGGCTGTAGACCTCCGCTGTATCAAAGAAATTGCAGCCGTGTCGATAAGCATTTCGTATCGCCTCAATGCTGTATTGCTCGGACGGTATCTTTCCGTAGCCGTGAGAAAACGCCATGCAGCCCATGCCGACTGCGGAAACTTCTATCTCTTTTAGTTTTCTTTTCTTCATTGTATGTTTCTCCTGTTCCGGGGATTATCGTCCCAGCTGGAATTTACGGTTCTTCAAAGCTGCGATCGTTCCGCCGTCCACCAGCAGGTCTGTGCCTGTCACATAGCTTGCAGCATCGCTTAACAGGAACGCGCCTGCCGCACCGATCTCATCGGGAGAGCCCACACGGTGCATCGGTGTTGCGTCGATCATTCTCTGATAGCCTGCACCGTTTGCATTGAACTCGTCATAGGCAAGGGGCGTTACGATCACTCCGGGGCTGATCGTGTTGAGCCTCGCACCACGCTCGCCCCATTCGTGTGCTGCGGCATACTGCACCTGCAAGTGATTTGCCTTTTTGGAAACGATGTATGCCGTTCCCGAATTGGTAATGCGTTCGGGCGACAGGCAGGGCAGGTCTTTGAGCTTATCCGCAGGGGCGGTCATGATCTGATACTCCTCCTCAGCGGAAAGCGGCGGGAACATATAGCCTGTCTGACTGGAGATCAGCAGCCCTGCACCGCCCTTTGTGATAACCTTTCCGAAGGCATCAAGTGCGTACTTTGAGCCGATCAGATCAAGGTCGATGATCTTCTCAGGGCTTGCCTGATTCGGCGAATGCCCTGCGGTGTGAATGTAGTATTTCACCTCGCCAAG
>DGSY01000077.1 GCA_002394125.1 Ruminococcus sp. UBA4350 | reverse complement strand
TAAAATGCAGATAAAAGAGAGACCGCCGATATGCAGAAACGCGTATCGGCGGTATATGTTCTTCGGATGCGGCATCAGAGCCGGATCGTGAAGGTGGTCTGGTCGTTGTTCCAGTGGATATCTGCGAAGGGATCCTCTGCTGCATTGGGATCGGAAAGCTCTCCGGTGCTGTTCGCGTCGATCTTCGGGATATCCGGCTCCCCGGCGGAGGCCGCTGCGGGCGGAGCCGCGGGCTGCTGCTGGGGTGCAGGTGCGGACTTTCTGCGCGGCATCGCATCGACATCGGGCAGATCATCCAGCAGGCTTGCGCGGACGCGCGCCTTTGTCTCGTCGGGCGTTTCCTTTGCGCGGAGCTTCAGCTCATCTTCATCGCTGTAAATGCCGTGCTTCGGTGCAGGCTCCGGCTGTTCGGGCTTTGCAGCTTTTTTGCCGCGCTTCTTTTTCTTCGGCTTTTCGGGCTCGGGCTCGGGCGGTTCCCCGATCACCGGCAGCTTCGCATTCGGATCGACCTGCACGGATTTCCGCTTGGCCTCCTCCAGCTCTCGCCTGACGCGTGCGGCGTAGTTCAGCTCATCCTCCTCGACAAAGCTGGGGACGGTGGCTGCCTGCGGCACATTCGTCTTTGCGGCGGGCTGCGGCGCGGGAGCGGGCTCCGCTGCGGGCTGTGCCGGAGCGGATGCAGACTTCTGCACGGCTTCGGGCTTTTGCTCCGGAGATTTTTTCGTATTCTGCTTGGATTTCGGCGCTGCTGCAAAGAGATCCTGCGCACGGACAGGGCCGCTGAGCAGCTCCTCGAAGTCCTTCGGGCCGGATTCTGTTTCGGCGGCAGATTTCTCCTGCGGGATTGTATCCTGCGCGGGCTGCTGTGGAACGGGCTCTGCGGCAGGCTTTGCAGATACCGGCGGAGCAGAGACCGTTTCAGCCGGCTCTGCGGCAGCGGGCTTCGGCTCTGCGGCAGGTGCGGGCGCGGCGGCCTGTGTCTGCTGTGCCGCCGGAGCAGCTGTCTGTGCTGCGGGCTGTGCAGGCTGCGGCGAAGGCTGTGCAGGACGCGTGAAGAATGCTTCCGGATCCGGTGCGGCAGCAGGTGTGCGTACCGGCGCGGGCACAGGCGGCGCAGGCTGTGCAGCGGCAGCGGCCTTCTGTTCGGCGGCGCGTTCCTCTGCGAGCAGTGCATCCAGATTCAGCCGGACGACCGTCATCATCATGTGATGCTGCTTGGCATAGCGCTCGGCATAGCTGCCCTCCTCGGCATGGAGCCGGAATTTCGGGCATTCGGTAAACGCATTTTCGCTGATTTCCCGCACGGAGGCAGGGATCGCGATATCGGTCAGATGCTCGCAATGGCTGAATGCAGACTGGCCGATCCGCGTGACACCGTCCGGAATGATGATCCGCTCGATGCCGGCGTGATAGAATGCTTCATTGTCGATCTCTGTGATCGTATCGGGCAGCCGGACAGTTTTGAGGGATGTGCAGCTGCTGAACATCGCGTGGCCGACCTTTGTCGGGCCTTCGCGGAATTTGACTTCTTTGAGTGCGGTGCATCCGTGGAAAATATAGCCGTCGATGCGCCGCAGTGTTGAGGGCAGCTCGATGGATTCAAGCTGTTCGCAGTAGGAGAATGCGCCGTGCTGCAAATGCATGACGCTCTCCGGCAGACGAACCTTCCGGATCGGGAGCTGTGAGAATGCGGCCGGAGCGATGCAGCGCACGCCGACCGGAACATCTACGACCGGCTGCGTGATATTGGAATGCAGCAGGATATTCGCGCCGGCGATCGTATAGGGCTCGACGCGTCTGGTCATCCACGGCGTATAGGCAAAGGCATCAATGCCGATCTCCGTGACGGTCTTCGGAATGACAACATCCGTCAGGACGCCGCAGTTCGCGAAGGCATTGTCACCGATGCTGATGACGCCGTCCGGAATGATCGCCGCACGGAGTCCGCCGCGCTCAAAGGCACGCGGGCCGATGCGGTGAACGCCGACCGGGATCGGGCTGTAGCCGTCGGCGCGGATCAGGAACCGGCCGACGATATAGTGTCCGGCAGTCATGCGGAACAGCGGCGTATCTGCAAAGGCATTGCCGGAGATCTCGATGATGCTGTCGGGAATATAGGCTTCCTGTAAGCTGCTGCATCCGCGGAACGCATTCTGCTGGATGTATTTCGGTCCCTCCGGAATGACAACGGTCCGGAGCGAGGAGCAGCCGGTGCAGACGCCGTCGCTGATTGCATCGAGCTTTGCTGAGAACCGCAGCTCAAAGAGCGACATACAGTCGCGGAGCGCTTCATTCTCCAGCTTCTGAACGGTATCGGGCATATAGAACCGCCGCATTGCGGTACAGCCCTGAAATGCGTTGCTTTCGATATGCTCCATGCCCTGCGGCAGGATGACCTCCAGCAGCGAGCAGTCGCGGAAAGCAAAGCGTCCGATCCGCTTGAGCGTGCTGGGGAGATAGATGCGCTGCAAACCGCGGCAGCCGTTGAATGCATAGCCGCCGATTTCGGTCACGCCCTCCGGCACGACGACAGAAACGAGCTGCCGGTTCTGCTCAAAGGCGTGATTGCCGATGCGGATGACGCCCTGCGGGATCATCACATCGCGGACATTATATTCCTGCGTATATTTTTTGAGAATGCCGTATTCGATGAAGAATGCGGGATTGCAGCCGCGCAGCAGGGATGCTTCCTTTTCGGTATAGCACATAATGCCGCGCTCCTGCGCAAACTGATAGGCGGCGCTGCCGGTGACGGTGGTGATGGTCTTGATGCGGCAGTCGGAACCGAATGCGTAGGGGTGAAGCTTCGTGACAGAGGGCGGGATGATGACAGTTTTCAGCTCGGTGCAGCCGGCGAAGGCATCCTCTGCGATCTCGGTGACGGTGTCCGGAATATAGACCGTCGCGAGGGATGTGCAGCAGGCGAAGGCTTCTCTGCCGATCGTCCGGAGTCCCCTGGAGAGATTGACGGAGGTCAGCGAGGTGCAGGCATAGAATGCACGGTTGTCGATGTGCTTGATGCCGGGCGGGACGGTGACCTCCTCCAGCTTGGAGCAGCCGGAGAATACGCCGCGTGCGATAGATTCGAGCTTGCCGGAGATCTTGACGGATTTGAGGCCGCTGCAATTACAGAATGCCCATGCGCCGACGGCCTCGCAGGTCTCCGGAATGACGGCGCTGCGCAGAACATGGCAGCCGTCAAAGGCGTTTGTACCGATCTCCTTCAGGCCGCCGGAGAAATCGACGGTCTGCAATTCAGCGCAGAGTGCAAATGCGCGTTCGCCGATGAGCGAGACATTCGGCGGCAGAAAGACTCTGCTGACATCTGTCATGGAAAATGCTTCGTCCGCGATCTCGGTGACATTCTTGGGAATGCTGACAGTCTCGTCCTGTTTCCGGATACCGAGCCGCTCCAAAGCGCCTGCCCCCTCATATTTCAGCAAAACGCCATTTTTAATTTTGAAACCCATATCGCGCCCTCCTGAAACTGATGTAGCAGCAAGTAAGATTAAAAAATCGTACTATCTGTAGAATTCAAGTCAAATTATACATATTTCTTGCATCTTACTTATTATAGCACACTTTCTGCTCTTTTTCAAGCGAAACGGGGCGCTCTCATTGTAGAATTATTCCGTAATTCTTTGGTGATTCTGCACACAAACCGCTTTGCGCAGAAGAATGAATGTCGTGGAATAGGCGGGATTCTGTACGCTTTTTGGGGACTTGGCGTTATATACAAAAATGAGAGGCTCATTTTGTCGGCAGTGCCGGAGAAAGGCGGCGGAGGGGGGTTCTGTTTTGAAATGCCGCGAAACCTGCGGAATACAGCGCAAGGCGCTGCAGCATCCGGAAATGCCGCAGCGCCTTATCCCCTGTTTATGTTTTGTCGCGAACCTCCTTGCCGAACGGCGCAAGCGCCAGCTCAGCGATCTTGAAAAACTGTTTGCCGAACGGGATGCCGATGATCGTGATGCAGAGAACACAGCCGACAACAAAATTGGCAAGAGCCATTTCCAGTCCGGTTACCAGCAGCCAGATGCCGTTGACCAGACAGGACACCGTGCCGCCGTGACTGACGATCTCCTTGCCGAAGGGCATGAACGAGATCTTGGAGAGCTTGAAGCACTGCACGCCCACCGGTATCCCGATGATCGTTGCGCACCACAATACGCCTGCGATGATCCAGCCCAGTCCGCTGAACAGACCGCCGCAGAGCAGCCAGAGAATATTTCCCATTGTCCGCATGGCACACCTCCTGACACCGTTCAGTCCGTCCGGCGCTTACAGCACGATCTCGAATGCGCGGTCGCCGTACTGCAAGGCAGCGCGCAGCACCGGATCGCCCCAGAGCCGCAGCGAAACGCCGCCGTCGAACTGATATTCATATACGACATTGCTGCCGTCCTGCTTGTCGAGCGGCTCTCTGCCGAATGCCTCGGTCAGCTTTTCACGCGTCATGCAGCGATCCAGCAGCGCCAGCTTCCAGACCAGCTCCGCCGCCGTCATTTCGGCAGGCTTAGCCGGCTCCTCCGGCACGGTCTGCGGCGGCTCGACTGCCTCCGGCATTTCCGGCTCCGGTGCGGAGACTGTTTCCGGAACGGCGGCTGCCGTGACGGTATCATCCGTCAGCTTTTTCAGCTCCTCCGGCGATGCCTTTGCGATCCACATTGCCGTGAATGCGGGGACATTGACGCCGCCCGTCGCCGGAACGGCCTCTCCGGAGATCAGATCATACCAACCGTCCCCGCCGATCGGCAGCGGCATCCCGCTCGGCTGATCGCTGAGGTTCAGCACGCAGTAGACTGCGCCGTCGCCCTCGCCGCGGCGGAATTCGAGCTGCTGATTGCGTACCTCGACCGTGTTGAAGCTGCCGGTATGCAGCGCATCCTTCAGCGCATAGGCCGCGCCGAGGCGGTAGAGGTATTTCGTCAGCGGATTGTCCTCCGGATGCATATCGGCGATGTTCAGCGCCGGCCGGAGGTTGGCATCCGAGCCCTGCTGCTTCTCGCCCTTGATGCCGAATTCCGAGCCGTAATAGACGGACGGGATGCCGGGCATTGCATAGAGCAGCGCATAGACGAGCGGCAGATGACGGCTGTCGCGCAGCTGTGATGCCAGACGCGAAACATCGTGATTATCCGCGAAATTATAAAGCATCAGATTCGGATAGATATCCTTCTGACGGTTCATTGCATAGTTGATCTCGAAATAGTTCTTGTCGTTATGCGACGACCAGATGCCCTTCCAGCATTCGTAATTCGTCGAGGAATCGAGCATATCCGGATTCGCAAACTGTGCGTAGTTTCCGTGGATCAGCTCGCCCATGAGCCAGCAATCGGGATTGCGGCTCTTGATCGTATGCCGGATGCGGCGGAAGAAATCGTGGTCGATGCAGTCCGCGGCATCGAAGCGGATGCCGTCGATGTGGAACTGATCCATCCAGCCGATGATCGCGTTTTCCAGATAGTTGACGACATCATTATTGCGCAGATTCAGCTTGACCAGCTCCTCGCAGCCGTGCCACGATTCATAGGAGAACGGGTCGCCGAAGCGGTTGGAATTGCCGAACCAGAGATTGCAGAACCAGCTGCAATAGGGGGAATTCTGCCCGTTGCGCAGGACATCCTGAAAGGCGAAGAAGCCTCTGCCGACATGATTGAACACGCCGTCCACAACGATGCGGATGCCGTTTGCATGGAGCGCATCGCAGAGCCTTGCGAAATCCTCATTCGTGCCGAGTCTGCGGTCGAGCACGGTGTAATCATAGGTATCGTAGCCGTGTGTGCCGGATTCCCAAAGCGGGCTGAAATAGACGGCATTGACGTGCATTTTTTTGAGATGCGGAATCCAGTCATGGATGCAGTTGATCCGGCTGACCGGCTCTCCGCCGGGATTTTCCCACGGCGCACCGCAAAGGCCGAGCGGATAGATGTGATAGAAAAGTGCAGATTGTTCCCAGGACATTGTCATAGCTCCTTTGGTATTATAGTTGTCTCATTTCCCCGAAGCCCCTACGCTTCCCTCCAGAAAATAGGTTGCTTCCATATCGGCGACATGGAGCGCGAAAGCGAGCGGATACATTTCCAGTGCGCGGCCGATCGTATTCTGATCCTCCGGGCCGGAAAAGCCCATATGCCAGCGGATCGCCATTGCCTCCTCCGTGCGCAGATGCATGAAGAACTGGATCATCAGAACGGATTTCTCACCGTGGCCGTAGGGCAGTCTGTCATCAATCTTGTAAAACGGGACCTTTTCCCATACGCCCTTTTCGTTTTTGGCGTTGCGGTAATCGACGGTATAGAAATTCATCTTGCAGAGGTCGTGCAGCAGCGCACAGACCGCGACCGTCTCCTCGGAGTATTCCTTCATGCCGTAGACCTCGCGGCAGCGGTCTCTTTCGAGATAGGCCTTGAGATTGTGATAGACATTCAGCGAATGCTCAAGCAGGCCGCCGGCATAGGCGCCGTGATAGCGCGTGCTGGCGGGGGCGGTGAAGAAATCGCTCGCCTCGGAGAGCAGATATTCCCGCAGGCGGTCGGCACCCGGCCGCTTGACGCAGGCATCCCAGATGCTGAGAAATTCTTCCTTTTTCGCTTGCAGCTCCTGATCGGTCATAAGATGTTCCTCCCGTTGCTGATGCACAGGCAGTCTGTTTCCGGCTGCTTGTGTCATGAATTATAACATATTTGCGGCAAGATTGCAAGTTTTCAGCAATAATTTGTGAAAACAGCAGAAATACAAATCTCATTTTTGTGCATGGTGATGCATTATTCGGTGATTTTGCCGGCCTCCTCCAGAACCGCAGGATCGTCATAATCGAATGTGTAGGTGCGGAATGCGTTGATGACGACGGTATTCTGCCGCAGCGAGAGCCGCGGGGTGCGGAGGCCGTAATTCATATGGACATGGCCGTGGATGAAGTATTTCGGCTGATATTTGTCGAGCAGCTCGCCGAGCGCCTCAAAGCCCTGATGACAGGGATCGTCCGAATCGTGAAAGCCCGCGACCGGCGAATGCGCCAGCAGAATATCGAAGCCGCCCGTGCGCATGAGCTTCAGCTTCAGCCGGCGGATGCGGCGCTGCATATCCTTTTCGGTATACTGATGCTTGCCGGCGCTGTAGCGCATAGAGCCGCCGAGTCCGAGGATGCGCACGCCGTCGTGCATATAGATCTGATCCTCAATGCACTGGCAGCCCTCCGGCGGGATCTCGCTGTAGCGGCCGTCGTGATTGCCGTGAATGTAGAGCAGCGGCATATTGGACATGGATTCCACGAATGTGAGATACCGTGAGTTGAGATCGCCCGCGGAAAGGATCAGGTCGATTCCCTTGAACATTCCGGGCTGATAGTGATCCCAGATATAATTGGATTCGAGATCAGACATCACCATGATTTTCATTTTTATATTCCCCGCTTTTTTCGTTTTACCCGTCAGACAGCTCCGCTGCTGCCGTCCTGCGGCAGGATGCTGTTCCATTTTGCGAATTCCTGATACTGCGGCTGAAGCTCGCTGACGGCAGGCAGTCTGCCGATGACATTATCCGGCAGCCAGTCGATCGCGACGATCTGGTCAGCGGTCAGTGTTTTGCCGCGGTCGATCCGGCATTTGCCGTTCTGATCGTAGACCGGCCCGCTGAACGGATCGAAATCGTTCCGCGTCATCTGCTGCTGAACAAGTCCGACGAGCTTCTGCGTACCGATCGGCAGCTTGCTGGAGCAGGCGACATCGATCGCGCCGGAGGACATTCCCCAGTAATAATTCAGCGCGTGTGTCGCATTTGCGGCGCTGTCGTTGTTCCACGCGCCGATCAGCACCGACCGCACAAGTGATTCATAGAGCGAATTCCAGTTCCAGAGCGGCGCCGCCAGCCGGAAGGGTTCGCCGTCGAAATTTCTGTAAAGACCGAAGTCGGTGTCCGCATTCCGCGGCGCGCTGATATCGCGGTCGGAGATCAGGCTGATCTCCTTCTGCCGGAAAAATACCGCCGGATCGTGATCCTTCAGCGTATTCCAGTCCAGATAGACCATCGCAAGCGGATTCACCAGCTTGACGCCGAGCGCGAATGCCCCGATCGAAGCGGGCGTGCCGTAGACCGGATAATCCGCGATATAGCCGACGCGGTTGTTGCCGGTCATCGAGCCGGCGATCATGCCGGTGATGAACTTCGCTTCATAGATCCGCAGATAATAGGTGCGCAGCTGCTTGTAGGAATTGTTCATGGAGCAGTTGAGCAGAATGATCTCCGGATGTGCGACCGCCATGCGCATACTGGCCGCATGGAAGGTCGGTGAGGTCGTGAAGATCATCGTATGGCCGCCGGTGATCGCCTCTTCGATTTTTTCCTCCGCCTCCTCCGGCTCGCAGATATAGGATGCGGTTGTGATCGCGCTGCCGAAGGTATCGTCCAGATGCCGCTTGCCCAGCTCGTGATTATAGACCCACGCGGATTTATCCGGATCCTTCGGATAAATGAATGCGATATGCAGCACCGGCGCGGCGGTGAAGGAGATCATCTTCGAGAAGGACATTTTCTTTGAGGCCGCGGTCGGATCGAGGATGCGCTCGACCGGCTTTTTCTCTGCGAGAACGCGGAATTCTGTCCAGATGCGGTCGATGCGCTTGCGCAGCTCCAGTGCGGTCAGGCCGATCAGCCGGTCTGCGCCGTAGATCTCGGCAAAGCGCAGGAATGCGTCGCCGGTCGAGATCGGAAGCCGCTGTCCGTTGCGGCTGAGATAATGCTCCTCAAAGATCGAATAGAGGAATTTGACATCGCGGCGGAGATCGTCGTCCCACGGCTCAGTAGGCGGAGCATCAGCTTCCTGCGGCTCAGCGGTGCGCAGCTTTGTACTGTTCCCGGTCAGGTCGCTGCTCGTAAAAGACTCAGGCTCCTGCGGATCAAAGACGCGCAGCAGCCGCTGAAATTCGCCGGGCTGATTCATCTGGATCTCATAGATGCCGGTGATGCGGTAAAAGTCGATGAATTCCTTGTAGATGCGGTAATCCGGACTGTCGAGATCCTTCGGGAGGATCCGCGTGACCGAGGCGAGGATGCTGACAGCGCCGTTGTATTTCGAGACACTGACGCGCTTGTTGCCCTCGACGACATAGAATTTCTGCAAATATTCGTAGACGATGATCGGCTCATTGACGCCGACCTCCTGCACGGAGTCATAGAGCGCCGACCATTTGCTGCCGAATTCTGTTTCATATTCCAGCAGCGGCATAAAGCCGCAGGAAAAGGCATTTGTCCGCTCGGCCTGCGCGGTTCCGGCGATCATGGAGATCGGAATCTCGAACTGTCCGAGCGGGATCCTGCCGCCGGTCTCGCGGCCGCGCAGAATATCCTCCAGTGTCGGCAGATAGGGATAGCTGCCGCCGGTACCGGCGAGGTAATGCTGACGCTCGCCGAGTTTTTGTGCTTTGATATAGTCCTGCATTGCCATGATGAAGTCTCCTTTTCTATATAACGGGAAAGCAGCTTTTGCGGTGCGGAAAGGCGCCGCAGCGTACTATCTCTATTATACCACATTCCCCTGAAAAATGCAATGTCCGGGCAGTGCCCGGTGCCGTTTCCCTTCGGCATGGTTTCGCGGAGCGTATCAGTTTCGTCGCTGTTACGGCGCTGGCCGCGCCTATTGTTCGGTCTGGCTTTCATCTCAATCTGCTTTCATTCGCTTCCGGAGAACTTTAGATCATGGCTCCGGCACTGCCGGCGGGGGCTCCCTGCCGCTTTTGGAGAACTTTAGGAATTGCCGGCGGTGGCTCCCCGCCGGAGCGTTTTGATACTGTCTTATCCGGATATTGACTGTCCGATTGTATCCGGTTTCCGAAATTCGCTGTTACCATTTTGTAATAATGGTTACAGCATAACCATGCAAATCTTTGTCGCTGTTTGACAGTTTCTGTTTCCGTTTTTATGCAGAGTGAACAATGAATCCGCCGTTTTGGGGCAAAATCGGGATCAGTTTCCGGCGGTTCGACGAGGACGGCGTGACCGTTACAAGAAAATGAAAGCTTGACAATTTTGTAATAATCTGGTATAATAGCCTTGCGCCCAAAATGAGGGGCGGATCAAAACCTGATTTTAGTTCCGTAAAACAGATCCTTATCCGACTCAGTAGAATGAGAATTTCCGAATAAACAAACAGAATCAGAACAATAAAAAAAGAAAGCAAATAAAGGGAAAATCGGGAAAACCTGCGCTCACCCAAAAATAAACAAACAGGAAAGAGAAGGTCACCCAACCCATGAGAAAGATGCAAAACCGTATTTTTGCGGCAGCGGCTGCGCTCAGTCTGCTGCCGGGGCTGTTCTCAGCCGTTACCGAAAGTCCGCGCTTTACCGCATCCGCTGTCAGCGGCGAAATGATCACCGTTGAACAGTATGCACAGTCCTACACCTACGATGCAAAGGTCAATGAGATCGTCGCCGGAAGCTGCGGCGTCTATGCAGACTATGATCTCTGTTCGCCGGTCTCGCTGCCGGTCGGCTCGCGCCTCAATGTATACCAGCTCTATTACGTTCCGACCATTTACGGCAAGGGCTGGAGCGGAATGCAGTGCTACATCTACGCGCAGGGCGTCTACTGGAAGCTCTTCGGCGAAATGCCGGGCAACTGCGCCGGCGATACCGAACGCTGCACATCCGTTGTCCGCGGCGTCTGGACGGTCACGCCGGAGCTGCTGATTGCAAACCACGTTATGCCGGGCGCATATCTCCGCACAACTGTGAATCCCGATCTCAGCCACAATCCGAGCGGCGGTCATTCGCTCATCATTCTGGGCTATGATGCCGATACGATCACGGTCATCGAGGGCAATTCCGACGGCTGGGGTCTGATCGAGAAGAACACCTTCACCTACGAGCAGTTCAACAAGCGCTTTACAAGCGGTCAGGGACGCGGCGTCAGCAATATCGTGCAGCCGTCCGCAGCCGTTTATCAGCAGCTTTACGGCATCAGCTGGGACGGCACCGCCGCAGCAGCGGTCACGACCGCCCCGACAACGACGCCGACCACTACGACCACCACAACCACCACGACGACTACTACTACAACTACTACGACGACCACGACCACCACTTCCACTTCTACCACCACAACCACCACGACGACGACCACCCCTGCGACAACTACGGTCACAACGACAGCTGCACCGGTGACTGAGCCGGAGGAGCCGGTCTATTCCAGCACGCGTCCGCGGGAGTCTGCATCCTCCGAAACGGAAACGAATCCGGATTACAGCGTCTCAGCAGGTGATATCATCTATCTGCCGATCGGAAATCCGGAGCTCTACAACTGGAGCAGCAGCGACGATTCCGTTGCCGCCGTTATCTGGGACGGCATCGCGGCAGCCGGACGCGCCGGCACTGCGGTCATCAAAGCAGAGAACGGCAGCAGCAGCTATTCCTTCACCGTCACCGTCGGCGGCATCGACTGGGAGCATCTCGGCGATATCAACATGAACGGCGCTGTCGATTCCCATGATGCGATCCTCGCGCTGAATGAATATGTCCTCAGCGTGACGGGCGGCAGCGATGCGGAACCGATGAACAGCCGGCAGATCCTCGCAGCCGACATCAATCAGGACGGCGTGATCGGTCTGGCAGATGCGCAGTTCATTCTGCAGTTCTACACCGAGAAGGTCGTTGCAGAGAGCTCGCTCTCCGCAGAGGAATGCTGGAAAAAGATTCTCGGACAATAATCAAAAAAACAAATCGCTTGGCGCAGACCGCGTCAGGCGATTTTGCTGTGCGCTGCACAAATCTCCGCAAAGGAAGAACATCTATGCATATGCAAACCCCGCACATGATACTCAAGGAATACTTCGGATATGACCGTTTCCGCGGCGGACAGGAAAAGCTGATCTCGCGGATCCTCGCAGGCGGCGATGTCCTCGGCATCATGCCGACCGGTGCCGGAAAGTCGATCTGCTATCAGGTTCCGGCGATGCTGCTGCGCGGTGTGACGGCCGTTGTTTCGCCGCTGATCTCGCTGATGCAGGATCAGGTCACGGCGCTGCGCGATGCCGGTATCCCCGCCGCCTGCCTGCACAGCAATCTGACACAGCAGGAATATTTCGATACGCTGGACGCCATTCGTGCAGGAGAAGTCCGGATGATCTATGCTGCGCCGGAGCGCCTGCTGACCGAATCGTTTCTCTCGCTGACGGAGTCCGTCGCGGTCGCAATGGTCGCAGTCGATGAGGCGCACTGCCTTTCGCAGTGGGGACAGGATTTCCGTCCGGGCTATTTGCAGATCGCGGAATTCCTTGATGAGTTGCCTGTGCGGCCGGTCGTTGCGGCATTTACGGCGACTGCGACCGAAAGCGTCCGCGCCGATATCCGGCGGCTGCTGAAGCTGCGCGATCCGCTGGAGCTGGTCACGGGCTTCGACCGCAAGAATCTCCGCTGGATCGTCGAGCGGCCGCAGCATAAATATGATGCGCTTCTGAAAATTCTCCGCCGCAATCAGGGACGCAGCGGCATTATTTACTGCATCTCCCGCAAATCTACAGAGGAGATCTGTTCAAAGCTCTGTGCAGACGGATTCCGTGCCGTGCGCTATCATGCGGGACTGTCCGCAGAGGAGCGCACCGCGAATCAGGAGGCCTTTCTCCGCGACGAGGCGCAGATCATCACCGCGACCAACGCATTCGGCATGGGGATCGACAAATCCAATGTCTCATTTGTCGTGCATTATCAGATGCCGAAGAGCATGGAGGCATACTATCAGGAGGCCGGCAGAGCCGGACGCGACGGCAGCCCTGCGGAATGCACGCTGCTTTACAGTCCGCAGGATATCCGGACGAACAGCTTTCTCATTGAGCATTCCGATACGGAAAACGACCGCCTGACACCGGAGCAGCGCGATACTGTCCGGAAGAAGGATTTTGAGCGGCTGAATGCAATGGTGCGGTATTGCAGCCTGACGGACTGTCTGCGGCATTATATTCTCGGCTATTTCGGGGAATCCTCCCCGACGCACTGCGGCAACTGCGGCTGCTGTCTCGCGGATTCGGAGACGGTCGATGCGACCGTACCGGCGCAGAAGATCCTCTCCTGTGTATTCCGGGTCGGGCAGCGCGGCCGGCGCTGCGGCAGCCGGATGCTCTGCGATATTTTGCAGGGCAAAAAGACGAAGCAGATCACCGAAGCGGGATTTCAGACGCTCTCGACCTACGGTCTGCTCGGTGATGTCTCGCGCATTCAGCTGGAGCATATGGTCAATATCCTGATCTCACGCGGCTATCTGAATGTCGATGCAAGCCAGTATTCGGTGCTTTCGCTGACGGCGAAGGCAAATCCGGTTCTGCGCGGGCAGGAGCAGGTGCAGATGGCGCTGCCGGTTCGCGATCTCAGACAGACGCGCAGAGAGCAGCAGCTTGCGGCCATGCCGGATTACGGTGTAGACGAGGAGCTGTTTCAGAAGCTGCGGCGCGTCCGCGAGCGGCTGGCGGCGAAGGAATATGTTCCGGCGTATATTGTTTTCTCGGATGCGTCGCTGCGGGATATGTGCAATAAGCGGCCGTCGAATGAGGAGGAAATGCTTGCGGTCTCCGGCGTCGGCAAATATAAAATGGACAAATACGGCGAAGCCTTTTTGCAGGCGATCGCCGAATACGCCGGCAGTCAGCAGGACCGACAGCCGTTGTGCTAAAGGCACGTATATTGAAGCCGTGAGCGAATCCGCAGCTTTAGCATAACGGCAGCCGGCACTGCCGGCAAAGAAACCGCCTCCCGTGGGAAGCGGCTTCTCTGCATTGGATATGGAGAAAAGATATGTTCAGATCATGCGGTCAGGGGATGATGAAGCGGGCAATGTGATACAGTCCGCCTTCCTCGTTCGGCGAAGGGGTGCTGATCGACAGCTGTTCGTTAGAATTCTGATCTCCGGCGATCAGCAGCACGAGCCGCACATCCAGCAGCAGCTCTCCGTCTGCCGGATACTGACCGTCCTGTGTCACGAGTCTCTGTCTGAAATGATACCAGCCGTCCTGCGGTGCATCGGCAGCGATCTGCGAGCCGTGCTCTTCATCATCGGCAGCGAAGATATAGATCTCATTATTCGCTGTGCCGATCGGCAGAAGCTGGCAGAGTACCCAGCAGTCATCCGCCGGCAGGGTCACATCATCGAGATTGACGCTGTAATTCAGAACCGGAACGCCGTCCTCATATTCCAGCGAATCAATGCGGACTGTGCCGCCGTCTGCAAGGCTGCGCGTGCGCTGCGCTTCATTCAGCTTATCAAAGGGGATATAGGCGGATGAACCGAAGTTGAAATTCCATACCGCATCGTCCTCTGCTGCGGCCGTCCATTCATAGGAAGCTGCATCTGCCGTGTCATCCTGCTTCCGGACACACATCTCATTCAGTTCCAGCTCGATATCAACATACTCCCAGCAGCCCGGCGTTCCGTTAGAATCCGGCGCAAGCGGATCCAGCTCCAGACTGCACCGGCAGATGCCGTCCTGAATGTCCGCAGCGGGAACGGATACCCACTTGGATGCTTCCGGCTGCATTTCATAGCGGATCTTGTCCTCGTCCTCATAGCCGAACGCATTCGGCGTAAAGCGCAGCGCGAGCATTTCATCCGCGCCGACGGTGACGGTATCATTCAGCGTGACAGTCAGGCCGAGTGCCGGAAGTCCGTTTTCGAGATAGCTGATATCATCCAGCGAGACAGTGCCGAAAGGCAGCGTCTTTGTGCGGGCGGCTGCATCCATATTGTTCAGTGCTTCATAGTATCCGGCGCCGAGGTGGAAGACCTCCGGATCCGGCTTGCATTCGATGCCGTCAACGGTCTCGATGTTTTCCATATCAATGACCGGCGCGGGCTCCGAGGTGATCTCCAGTCTGACCGGCTCCCCGCCGCTTTGCAGCGTCAGCCAGTTCTTGCCGCTGAAATCCTGCGGCACCGTGAACGGCATCCGGCAGGAAACGCAGCTGCTCCAGTCCTCATCGGCGCTCATCGGCGCAGCGTAGGTGCAGTATGCGCCGGCCGCGCTGTACGAACACGCAGTAATGCTTTCTTCATCCGTGCATTCCACAGAGATCATATCGTCTGTGAAGATTCTCGGCGCCTGCTCTGCGGTCAGATACCGGCTTTCCAGATCGTTCACTTCACGGATATTCTCCGCACGGTCCGGATAATTCGCCAGCACCACGCCGAGCGGTGTCACAACGCCGTGGGTAAATCCGGTCTCCTGCTCCAGCGGGAGCGTCAGCGTCTGGAAGCTGAGATCATTCGGATCTGTCAGCGGATACATCGCCGGAACCGTTTCCGGCAGATTGACGGTGATATCCTTTTGGATGCCGCCGCAGCTTGCGTGATAGGGAACGCCCTGCGGCAGCGGCAGTGCATAGGAGCAGCTGCTCGTGCCGAAAAAGCGGATGATGCCGTTTTCGTCCGGCTGCTCATCAAGCCGCCAGACATACGATGTGACCTGACTTCCGCCGCGGCCGGGGAGACCGTTGTCCTCCGGCACATCGGAATAGATCTGCAAAAACGGATCCATCATATCCGACGGATTGTTCACCTTTACATAATAGATATAATTGAGCGTCCAGCCGTCGGTGACTGCGGCCTTGAGCGAGACCGTATAGTTTTCCAGCTCCCATGTTTCGGTGAAATCCGTGCCGGTGAGCGATGTGAAATCAAAATCGACCGGCTCGCCGTGATTGCGCTGGGTATAATAATCTCTGAAATAGCCGGTATAATCCATAGCAGTCTGCTCTGCGACCGGCGATGCTGCGGTCAGGCTGCTTTCCTCATGCTTCATCCGGTACATTGCATAGCCGACCGTACCGGCAATTCCGAGACAGGCGGCTGCTGCGGTCAGACCTGCTGTGATGCGCAGCAGCGGCGCGCCTGTCGTCCTCTCCTTCTGATTCTTCATATCAAGGATCTCCTCTCTGCAATGGTCTGCGATTTCGACCCGGTCGGCCGCATGACGGTAATCCTGCATATTCATAATTCAAGCTCCTCTCCCAGTTTGTTTTTCAGCAGCTTTCGTGCCCGGTAAAGCTGCGTCTGCACGGCAGTTTCGCTTCTGCCGGTAATCGTTCCGATCTCTGCGACGCTGTATCCTTCATAGTAATAGAGATGTATCACGAGACGGTATTTTTCAGGCAATGCGTTGACAGCATCCCAGACCTGATGCTCCGAATCGGTCACGCAGACCTCTCCGGCATCCTCCAGCGGAACGGTAAATCGCCGGCGAAATGATTTGAGCAGATTTTTGCACCGGTTGACGGTAACGCGCAGCAGCCATGCTTTTTCGGCCTCGTCGTCAGGGAACGGGGCTTCGTGCTCGAAGCGCGCGAGGAACACATCGTGGGTGATATCCTCGGCGTCCTGCACATTGCGGCAATAGGCGAGCGCGGTACGGTAAACGGTGTTTTTCATGCGGTCATAGACCGCTGCCATTTGTTCGTAATCCATGGATTGCTCCTTACAGCATTTTGAAGACTTCACTTATAACACAACTGAGAGGGGTAAAATATCACACGAAAAATAAAAAATTATTGAGGGAGGATTTTATGGATGTGCGCATCATATTTGTATCCGTTTGCATATGAATATTTCGTTTCAGTTTTCCGGTTTGGCAAGGTGCGGGGAAAACCATAAGAGGCAGGTGAGGGGCTTTATCGTTTTATTTCACTTGTATTGTTTGTTTTTGTCCTTGCCGTTCCGCAGGGTGCGAGGGGGAACCACAAGAGAGGGAAGCGCCGGCGCTGCTGCGCAGCTTAGGCTCTCCCCTCTCTTAAGGTTGCCCCCTCGCGCTCCCCTTCCTTATCTCTCCTCTCTCCATGTCCGTCAGATTTGCCTCATCTGCTTTAACAGGCTTCACTTGTACCGTTCGCATAGCAAGTACGCCGTTCGCGGGCTATGCTCCCGATGGGCAATCGGTCACTTGACAGAAGCCGCGAACAGCGGCGTGTATTTGTGAAATTCAGAGCGTGAGCGCGACCGCAGCTTTAGCACAACGGCTGTCGGCCCTGCCGACCGGCTGTCGGCACTGCCGACCGGCTGACAGGGAAACGGCCGCCGGCAGATGCCGACGGCCGCAATTCCCTACAGAAAGGTTTGAGTTATCATGCTTTTTTCATTGCCGGTCAGGTTGTTGCCGGCTTCTGCTCCTGAAGAATCAGAGAGAATTCCATATCCTCGCCGTTTCTCGTTGCCGTGATAATCATAGTATCGCCGGCCTTGTAGTTTTCCTTCTCAGCCTTGATCTCCTCATAGTTGGAGACCGCCTTATTGCCGATCGCGATGATCACATCGCCCTCGCGCAGACCTGCGAGATCCGCAGCGCCGCCCGGCTCGATATCACGGATATACACACCGACCGGAATGCCGAGACGCTGTGCAAGGCTCTCGTCGATATCAACCGTCAGGTTAATGCCCATCATCGGCTTGCCGGTGATATAACCGTAGTTGATGAGATCGTTGATGATGTCCTTTGCATGAGAGATCGGGATCGCGAAGCAGAGTCCCTCGACCGATGCGCCGCCGTTATAGCTGGAGCTGATCTTCGAGGAGTTGATGCCGATGACCTGGCCGTAGCTGTTGATGAGCGGGCCGCCGGAGTTGCCGGAGTTGATCGCAGTATCCGTCTGGATCAGCTTCATCTTGGAATCATTGATCGTGACCTCACGGTCAAGTGCGGAGACGATACCGGTCGTGACCGAGCCGAACAGCTCAAAGCCCAGCGGGTTGCCGATCGCAACGACCAGCTCGCCAACGCGGAGATCATCGCTGTTGCCGAATTCCGCAACTGTGAGCTTCTGATTCGTCGTGACCTTCAGCACGGCGATATCCTCAGCGACATCATAGCCGACGATCTCAGCATCAAATTCCGTATCGCCGGAATAGCAATCCGGATTCAGAACGACCTTGACGCCCTTTGCCTCGCCCAGATGATATTCCTCGCTGCTGTCATAAATGACGTGCGCATTGGTGATGATATAATAGGAGCCGTTGCCGTTGTCCGACATGACGATGCCGGTACCGGTCGCAGGAACCTCCTGCTCAACACGCTGTCCCTGACCGAAGCCGAACATCGAGAAGGTCTGTCCCTGATAGAGGAAGGTCGATTGGATACCGACCGTTGCGGGCGTGATCTTGTCAACGATATCCGGGATCTTCATGGCATTTTCGCGGGATGCAAGCTCGATGAAGCTCAGATTCTCGCCGGATGCCGAAGAAGTATCGGTATTGGTATTGGCCGCGCTGCTCTCCGTTTCTGCTGCGGAGGACTCGGTCTTTGTTTCCGGAACCTGCTCGGCAACGGAAGCCGTGCCGCGGTCTGCGGCTGTCACATCCTTCTTGTCCTGCATGACCTTATAGCCCGCGAAGCCTGCGAACAGCGCGATCGCTGCTGCTGCGGAGATCGCCAGTGCCTTCAGACCGGTATGGCTCTTTTTCGGCTGACCGTTATCGCCGCCGGCCGGGCCCTGCGGGCCGCTGCCTGTCGGGGGGATATATCCGCCGCCGCCCGGATATCCGCCGCCGGGATAGCCGCCCTGATAGCCGTTGCTGCGGGGGTAGCCGCTGCGCGGGGAATAGTAGCTGCCGCTCATGTTCTGCGGCTGCTCCGGACGAACCGGCTGCTGCGAAAAGACCTGCTCGACCGGTGTCGGTTCGGTATCCTGCATATTCCGCGCATCCTCATGCAGCGTCTGATCAAAATTCATATCATCATGTTCAAACATTTTTCTGCACCTCTTTCTGATATTCATGAGCCGCCGTCCGTCTTTCGGTGCGGCTCCGTGTTCCTTTGCTCTATGCTTTTATTATACGCTGTTCTGTGAAAAACATATGATAATCGCTAAAAAACAGCGTTAAATGAAACCGGAACTATTTTTCACAATATGAAAATTATGTGAGCCGGTCGGCAGTGCCCGCCGGCAGTGCCGGAGCCATGATCTAAAGTTCTCCGGATGTGAACGGAAGCAGAATGAGATTTCGCCAGACCGCAAAATAGCTGCGAACAGCAGCGTAACAGCGATGCATCTGATATGCTCCGCGAAACCATGCCGTAGGAAAACGGCAGCGGGTACTGCCCGCCCGCCCGGCACTTGACAAATCGCGTTTTTTAAGGTATTATTATAGTGGTAAATTATGCCGGTGTTCTTCTCCGGCGATCATGAAAGGAAGGAGAGGCCATGAAGCGCAAGGCTTTGCTCTGCACCGCCGTTCTGCTGACCCTGCTCTTTGTTTCAGGCTGCGGTCAGAAGTTCAGGCGCCGCCCGAGTACACTTCTGCACGAGCTCGCTCTGGTCTACGGACACAGCACCGAAATCACTGCCGAAGCCGAAAGCAGCAGCGATGAGAGCAGCGCGGTTCCCGATAAAAAGGATGAACTCGTGCAGACGGCAGAGGATTCCTATATGCCCGACCACAGTCAGGATCCTGTCATCGAAAGCCTCATCAATGCCTACGGCAGCCGCGGTCAGGATCGCGTCGATCAGCTTCTGGGTGAGCTGAAGGATGCCGACGACGGACTCGGCGAACGCTGGGAGGGCATCCTCGACTATTGGGAATATGTCAACGATACTATGCCGATCAATGAGAAAGCGCTGCCGGGTGATCTCCCCCGCGACGATTCCCTCTGCATCGTGGTGCTCGGCTATGAGCTGAATCCTGACGGTACCATGAAGGATGAGCTGGTCGGCCGGCTGGAGACCGCGCTCGCCTGCGCCAGACAGTATCCGAGCGCCTATGTCCTCTGCACCGGCGGCAGAACAGCACTGTATAATCAGGAGATCTCCGAGGGCGAAAGAATGCGCGACTGGCTGCGTATACACGGCATCGAATCCAGCCGTCTGATCGTGGAGAACGATTCGACCTCCACCGCCGAAAATGCCGAGAATTCCTACGCGATCCTGCACAGCAAATATCCGCGGGTGAAGTCCGTCGCGATCGTCAGCAGCAATTATCATATCCCGTGGGGCGCGCTGATGTTCGAGACCGTGTTCCGGACACACTCTGCAAATGCCGGAAAGGGTGCGCTCCATGTCGTCTCAAACTGCGCGTATGACGTGCGGTTTGTCGCCTACGGCAAGGGCGATCTGCTGCTTTTCCAGACCGGCGGGATGCTGGAGCTGCTGCAAAACGAAGCCTGAATCAGCCCTGACCGAGAAGGAGGGAGGCGCCCGCTGACGGCTGTCTCCCTCCTTCTGACTGCGTCCGGCGTCAAAATTCTCCGATTCCGCATGAATTCCGTGCAGATGCCGCAGAATTTTGTAGCATTCGGCAAACTGTCCGGATTTCCATATACAGATTTGTGCAGATTTGCCGTGAAACAGCCCGGAAATTGTTTGTATTTCCGGAATTTAGCAGGCAATTTTGTTAATTTCAGCTATTGCTTTTTCTCTGCGAATCGGGTATAATAAAAGGGTATTGTTTGAGCGGTTTCCGGCCTGCCGGATCCCCGCCGGAACCGTCGGTATGCCAACAAACCGGCGGCGGCAGTACCGTTCCGAACGGCGCTGCAATACTGACCCCCTATGTTGGAGATTGGAGAAAAGAATGTCCAAGTTTTCGGAAAAGGTTACGCAGGATCTTCTGAACCGCCTGCAAATGCAGTTCAATGTCTCGCCGGATGAGGCAAGCGACAAGCAGATCTATCTCGCGCTCTCTGCAGTCGTTATGGATCTGATGAAGGCAAAGCGTCAGAAGTTCATGAACCATGTCAATTCGACCGGTCAGAAGCAGATCTTCTATCTCTCAATGGAATTCCTGATGGGCAGATCGCTGAAGACCAGCCTTTATAATCTCGATCTGGCAGATGACATCGCCAAATTCCTCAAGAAATTCGACATCAAGCTCGACCGCATCTATGACTATGAGCCGGATGCAGGCCTCGGCAACGGCGGTCTCGGCAGACTGGCTGCCTGTTATCTCGACGGCCTTGCTACGACCGGATATCCGGCGACCGGCCACTCGATCTGCTATGAATACGGCATTTTCAAGCAGAAGCTCGAGGAGGGCTGGCAGACGGAGCTTCCCGACAACTGGCTCCCCGGCGGCGAGGTCTGGCTGGATCCGAGACCGGAGCAGTCGATCGAGGTCCACTTCGAAGGCGACCTTGAGGAATACTGGGATCAGCAGTATCACCATGTTTCCCATGTCAATTACAGCACCGTCACCGCGATCCCCTATGATATGTATGTCTCCGGCTACAACAGCAACGCGGTCTCCGTTCTGAGACTGTGGTCTGCAAAGGCGCCGAGCTTCGATATGGCAATGTTCAATCAGGGCGACTATTCCAAGGCGCTCGCACAGAACTCCATCGCAAACGCGATCTCGAAGGTGCTCTATCCGAACGACAACCACCTGGAGGGCAAGTCGCTCCGCCTGCGCCAGCAGTATTTCCTCTGCGCGGCAGCCGTCGGCGATATCGTCAACAATCATATGGCTGTCTACGGCACGCTCGACAATCTCGCGGAGAAGGTCGCGATCCATATCAACGATACGCACCCGACGCTCGCGATCCCTGAGCTGATGCGCATTCTGCTCGACGACTGCGGCTACGGCTGGGATAAGGCATGGGATATCACCACAAAGGTCTTTGCCTATACGAACCACACCGTTATGGCCGAAGCACTGGAAAAGTGGGATGTCAACCTCGTCCGCAGAGTCATTCCGCGTATCTTCTCGATCATCGTCGAGATCAACAACCGCTACTGCGCTGAGGTCTTTGCAAGAACCAATGACAGCGCCCTGACGACCAAAATGTCGATCATTCAGGATAATCTCATCCACATGGCAACGCTCTGCGTCGCTGCTTCGCACAATGTCAACGGCGTTTCCAAGCTGCATTCCGAGATCATCAAGGATGCGGTCTTCCACAATGAGTACTGCTATACGCCGGAAAAATTCACGAATGTCACGAACGGCATCGCGTATCGCCGCTGGCTCTATCAGTCCAATCCCGGCCTGACAAAGCTGCTGCATGATACGATCGGCGGAGGATTCCTCAAGAACGCTGCCGAGCTGGAGAAGTTCCGTGCATTCCAGGATGACGCGGATGTGCTGGAAAAGCTCATGGCCGTCAAGCGCGCCAACAAATCGGAGTTTGCAAAGTATGTCAAGGCAAAGAGCGGCATCGTCCTCAATCCGGACAGCGTCTTTGATGTGCAGGTCAAGCGTCTGCATGAGTATAAGCGTCAGCATCTGAATGCGCTGAACATCCTCGCGGATTATCAGGCGCTGCTCGACAATCCGGATATGGACTTCGCGCCGAAGACCTATATCTTCGCGGCAAAGGCTGCACCGGGCTACTATCTCGCAAAGCAGATCATCAAGATGATCTGGTCGCTCTCCGAGGAGATCCGCAAGAATCCGAAGATCAGCGAAAAGCTCGCGGTCGTCTTCCTTGAAAATTACTGCGTCACGCTCTCCGAGCTGCTGATGCCGGCATCCGATTTCTCGGAGCAGATCTCGCTCGCAGGCACCGAGGCCTCCGGTACGGGTAACATGAAGCTGATGCTCAACGGCGCTGTCACGATCGGTACGCTCGACGGCGCGAACATCGAGATCAAGGATGCGGCCGGCGATGAGAATATCATCATCTTCGGCATGAAGACCGAGGAGGTCAATGCGCGCAAGTTCAATTACCGTCCGCAGGATATCTATCAGCATCACGGTCTCATCCGCAGCTGCGTAGACCGCATCGCAAACGGCATCAACGGCTGCAAGTTCCCGGAGATCGCACAGTCGCTCCGCACGCAGGATCCTTATATGGTTCTCGCGGACTTCGACAGCTACCGCGCAGCACAGGCATATGCCGCACAGTGCTATGCCGACAAGCAGCGCTTTGCAAAGATGAGCCTGAACAATATCGCCGGTGCAGGCGTGTTCTCCGCAGACCGCGCCGTCACCGAATACGCCAAGAATATCTGGCACCTATAAGAAATGCAGGCTGCGGAAGCCGGCCGCATGATGATACCATGCTGAAAGGGCAGGCGGTCAGATAGATCGCCTGCTTTTTTCGCAACGCCCGCTGCCGGGATGCACCGGTCATCACAGCAGCGGAATATCAGAAGGGGAATGCATATGAGACGAATCTACGACAGCTGGGACCGCGCATACAAGTCCGTATTCGGTGCGCTTCGCCAGAATGAGCCCTGCACCTTTACGATCTGCCTGCCGGTATCGCAGGGGCTCGATACAAACCCGATGCTCGTGCTCTACCGTCCGGGCATGAAGGAACGCTTTATCCCGATGAACACCGTCTATCCGAGCGGCGATGTGATCTATTATTCCGCGACCTGCTCCGCGAAGATCCCCGGTGTGCATTACTATTATTTTTCCTTTATCTCAGGCGGCCAGTGGCACTATATCAAAAAAGCAGCCGCGCATGAGGGCGTGATCGGTGAGGGCGATCTCTTTCAGCTCACGGTCTATGACGAGAGCTTCCAGACGCCGGAATTCCTCAAGGGCGGCGTAATGTATCAGATCTTCCCTGACCGCTTCTGCCGCAGCGGGATGCAGCATGAGGGCGTCCCGACCGACAGAGTGCTGCGCGATGACTGGGGCGGCACACCCTATTACCGGCCGGATCAGAACGGTCATGTCTGGAACAACGACTATTTCGGCGGCGACCTCGAAGGCATCGTGCAGAAGCTCGGCTATCTCGAATCGCTCGGCGTGACCTGCATCTACCTCAACCCGATCTTTGAATCGCATGAGAATCACCGCTACAATACCGCGAATTACCGGCGCGTCGATCCGCTGCTCGGCACGAATATGGATTTCCAGCGGCTCTGCACGGAATGTGCGCGGCACGGAATGCAGGTCATTCTCGACGGCGTATTCTCCCACACCGGCGCGGACAGCATCTATTTCAACAAATTCTGCCGCTATGATTCCGTCGGCGCATATAATTCCAAATCATCACCCTATTACAAGTGGTACAGCTTCCACCAGTATCCGAATGTCTATGAGTCGTGGTGGGGCATCGACACGCTCCCGAATGTCAATGAGAATGAGCCGGAATATACCGACTATATCTGCGGCAAGGGCGGCGTGCTGGAATACTGGATGAGCCTCGGCGCAGCCGGCTTCCGTCTGGATGTTGCCGACGAGCTGCCGGATGCGTTCCTCGATCATCTGCACGACTGTGTGAAGCGCGCTGACGGCGAGCATATCATCATCGGCGAGGTCTGGGAGGATGCCTCGACCAAGGAGGCCTACGGCGTCAAGCGGCGCTATCTGCTCGGCTCGCAGCTCGATTCGGTCATGAACTATCCGTTCCGGACGGCGATCATGCAGTACCTCGGCGGATGCAGCCCCTATGATTTCCGCAGCCAGATCATGACGATCATCGAAAACTATCCGAAATGCGTTGTCGATGTGCTGATGAATTTCGTCTCGACGCATGATATTGAGCGTGCGATCACGGTCTTCGGCGGAGAGCCCGCAAACGGCCGCAGCAAGGACTGGATGGCCGAGCGCAGACTGAATCCGCAGCAGTACGAGATCGGCAAAAAGAAACTGAAATGCGCGATGGTGCTGCAATTCTTCCTGCCCGGCGTTCCGAGCATCTACTACGGCGACGAGGCCGGTCTGGACGGCTACGGCGATCCCTTTAACCGCCGCTGCTTCCCGTGGGGACATGAGGATCAGGATCTGATCGAATACACAAGGGAGCTTTCGCGGATCCGCCACAGCTCGAAGGTGTTCATCGACGGCAACCTGAAATTCCTGACGCTGGATGATGATTATATCGTATTCGCCCGCTACCGCGAGCAGCGCCGCAAGGCAATGGTCATTGCGGTGAACCGCTCCGATCATGAGATCGTGTTCGGCGTGGACAAAACACCCTTCACCGACCGCTATACGATGTTCGACGTGGTACACGGCGAGATCAACGGAAATGACTGCAAGCTCCCGCCCTACGGCTATCTCGCCGTCAAGGTCGAGCTGTAATACGCACTGAAAGGAGGCGGCCGGATGCTGCTTTCATGTTCTCAGATACACAAATTCTATCAGGATAACCATGTGCTGCGTTCGGTCAGCCTGACCGTCGAAAATCAGGACCGGATCGGACTGGTCGGCGACAACGGCTGCGGCAAATCGACGCTGCTGCGCATCCTCACAGAGCAGGAGCTGCCTGACGGCTTTGAGCGCGAGGAGCCCGCGATCGCAAAAGCGCCGCGTCTCCGCATCGGCTATCTGGCGCAGAATGCCGGTCTCGACGGCAGCCGCACCGTGCTGGAGGAAATGAACGATGCCTTTGCGCATCTCAATGCGGCGAGGGAGACCATGCGGGAACTCGAAGCGCGTATGGAGCAGGGGCTGACCGATGAGGAAACCGACGAATATGCGCGGCTTTCCGCATTCTTCGAGACGAACGACGGCTACACGACCGATGTGCGAATCCGCACCGTGCTTTACGGCATGGGCTTCGGTGAGGAGACGCTTGCGCGGCAGATCTCCGGATTCTCCGGCGGCGAAAAGACGCGCCTTGCGCTCTGCAAGCTGCTCCTCGAATCGCCCGATCTGCTGATCCTCGACGAGCCGACGAACCATCTGGATTTCCAGACGGTCGGCTGGCTGGAGGATTACCTCAAAGGATGGCGCGGCGCTCTGCTGATCGTCAGCCACGACCGCTTCTTCCTCGACCGGCTCTGCACGAGCATCTGCGAGCTGGAGCGCGGCGAGCTGACGCGCTACAAGGGCAACTATACCGCATTCACAAAGCTGCGCGCGGAATCCCGCGAGCGCCAGCAGAAGGAATATGAAGCGCAGCAGCGCGAGATCGCAAAGCTGGAGGATTATGTCGCGCGGAACAAGGTACGCGCATCGACGGCAAAATCCGCGAAATCCCGCGAGAAGCAGCTTGAAAAGATCGAGCGCATTGACAAGCCCTATGCTGCACAGAAATCCGCAAAGCTCAGCTTTACATACAGCGTGACACCGCCGATCGACCTGCTCGAAGTCCGGAATATCGACCTGACCGTCGGACACGGAGCACAGCAGAAAACGCTCATGGAGAATCTTTCGTTCACCGTCCGGCGCGGCGACAAGATCGGCATTATCGGCGAAAACGGCGCCGGCAAATCGACGCTGCTCAAGGTGCTGCGCAATATCCTGCCGCACAAGGGTCTCGTCAAATGGGCTGCCGGCACGCGGCTCGGCTGCTTTGAGCAGGAGAGCGAAAGCCTCAATCCCTATGCGACCGTCTTCGATGAGCTGCACGACCGCTATCCGGCGCTCAGCGATTTCGAGGTGCGAAGCCTGCTCGGACAGGTGCGGCTGACCGGCGAGAATGTATTCAAGGAGACCGGTGTGATCTCCGGCGGCGAGCGGGCAAAGCTCTGCTTCGCGATCCTGATGATGGAGCACGGCAATGTGCTGCTGCTGGACGAGCCGACCAATCACCTCGATCTGACGACCAAGGAGATACTGGAACAGGCGCTTGCCGAATTTGACGGAACGATCCTCTTTGTCAGCCATGACCGCTATCTGCTGGACCGCATTGCCGATCAGCTTCTGATCCTCGCGGACGGCGGGCTCAGTACATTCAAGGGCAGATTCTCCGCCTATCAGGAGCAGATCCGCCGCAGGACAGAAGCGGAGCAGGCAGCCGCTGCCGAAGAAAAGCAGCGAAAGGCGGCCGAATCCCAGAAATCCGCATACCGCTCCAAAGAGCAGCGCGCGCAGGAGGTCAAACGCCGCGCCGAGCAGAAGCGCATGGAGCAGGAGATCGACGCATTGCAGGCAGAACAGGACACACTTCAGGCATCTCTGTCAGACGAAGCGATCGCATCCGATTATGAAAAAATGCAGCAGGTCTGCAACCGGCTGGAGGAGATCCGGCAGCGGCAGGACGAGCTGCTCGAACAGCTGATCTTACTGGAGGAGCAGGCCTGACGGCGCTGCACTCCGAAAAAATGAGAGGGTAAACAAATGAAAAAAATCCGGCTTTTCGCAATGGCCGCTGCAATGCTGCTCTCCGCCTGTGCGGTGACGGCCTGCGGCGAACAATCATCCGCGACAGAGGATCAGGCAGAGGAGGATATGCCATACGGCGCGACCGTCGTTGAGAACCGCGACGGCGACTATACACTCTGCTATGACAGGCGCTTTCTGGACGATTATCTTGTTGACATGATCCGAAAGTATTATCTCTCCATTCAGGAGAAGGACGGCGAGGCATTCTCCAAGCTGCTGTTCCCGCTCTATCATCAGTATCAGCTCGACGAATTTTATGAGGGCGAGCTGACCGATCAGGACATCGTCGAGCGGACAAACGCTGCGATCTCGGAATATTACAACATCGACTTTGCATACAGCTACATCGACATCAAATCGCTCATTGACACGGACAGCCAGTCGCAGGAGCGCGATTCGCTGCTCCCGATGCTGGACGATCTCGCGGCGGAAAAGGATATGCCGAAGATCTCTGAAAAAACGGAAAAGCTCTATGAAATGACGATCGACCGCTATATCGGGGAACGCGGCAAGACGGACAAGAATCCGACCGATATCGTTCTCAAAGACGAAAAGCTCTATGCGATCAAATATGACGATCAGTGGTATCTGATCTATCTGTGAGGTGTAATATGAAAAAGCAACTGGCTTTGCTGCTCTGCGGCATCATGCTGCTCGGAACCGGCTGCGGCGCAGGCAGCTCCGCGGATAACAGCACTGCGGAAAACAGTGCCGCGGAAAGCAGCGCTTCGTCCGAAAGCTCCGCTGCGGAGCAGTCTTCGGCAGAAATGAAGGAATCGACCGAGGACGGCCTGACGATCCGCGCTGCTGCGGATGTCGATGAGGCCTATATCCCGCTGCTGCGCAAATATTTCAAGGCGATTGAGAGCGAGGATTATGACACATATCTGACGGTGCTGTATCCGCCGTTCAAGGATGCGTTTTCGGCATATGTCGAATCTATGGAGGGGGACGAAACACTGAAGGATGTATTCAGCGATGTCTGCCACCGCTTCGATGAGGACGGCTATGAATCGTGGAAGCTGACGACCCTTGAAATGGAAAATATGCCGGAGGGCGGCATTGACATCGAGGGCTTCTTTGATTCCTATATCAACGCCGGCTATTTCGATGAATCCCTGAAAAAGGAATGCCTCGAAAATGCGGAGGATATTCAGGATATCCGCTTCAGGCTCTATGCGCTTTATGAGGGCGACGAGAAGCCTGTCAAGGTCGTCGATGACAATGAGATCATTGTACTGAAAACCAAGGACGGCGCATATCTCTTCGGATAAGCCCGTTCCGAAAAGCTGCACGATCGCGAGGTGAACAGAATGTTCCAGATCATCTGCATGGGCATCGGCTATGAGCATGAGCCGGATTTTGTGATCGACCGGCGCGAGGGCTATCCGCATTATCTGGCGCTGCTTGTCCGGACGAAATGCCGGCTGCGCTGCGGCGATGAGATCCGCTCCTACCCGCCGGGCACCTTTGTGCTGTATGATATGAATACGCCGCAGTATTATGCTGCGGATGATGCACCCTATGTGGATGACTGGATCCAGTTTGCAAGCGAGCCGAAGGTCATACGCTCCTTCGGCCTGCCGCTGAATGAACCGATCACGATACCGGAATGGGCGCATCCGGAGCAGTATTTCTCGATCATTTGCAGCGCATTTTTCCGCGGCTTCAATAATGATGCGGTCATCAATTCGCTGATGACCGCAATGCTGACGGATTACTCCGTGATCCCGCTTCTGCCGAATAAGCCGATGCCGTATTTCGGCGAGCTGGTGACGATCCGGCAGCAGATCGGCGCGCAGCCGCAGAAGGACTGGCGTGCCGAGGCGCTCGCAGACTCGCTGCATATCAGCGTCTCATATTTCCACCGGCTCTATAAGGAGACCTTCCGCACATCGCTGACGCAGGATGTGATCCGCAGCCGGATCGAGGCGGCAAAGAATCTGCTGCAATGCACCGGACTGAATGCGGAGGAGATCGCCCTGCGCTGCGGCTATGCAAGCCCGGAGCATTTCTCACGGCAATTCAAAAAATATACCGGCATTTCGCCTGACCGCTGGCGGCGGCAGGGCGGAGGCTCCGAAGGCAATACCGGGGATTGACAAATCACCGGAAATATGATATAATATGCCGGTAAGCCGGCGTGATGGAATTGGCAGACGTG